>NZ_JAOCLR010000009.1:0-203043 GCF_029845405.1 Pigmentiphaga sp. GD03639 | reverse complement strand
AAGGGTTGGCGAGCGCATCGGCGAAGACGCGCGTTGCTTCGGCGGTCAGTGGGACAGTGCGCGGCGACGAATTCTTGGTGTGATCGAGCCGAACGACCCGCCTGTCGGTCTCCACTTGCCGCATGCGCAGCGTAGCGATTTCGGAGAGCCGCATGCCGGTCTCGATCGCTATGCGTACGATCCAGCCAAACATGGGGTTCGAGTGCTTGTCGACGGCTTGCAGCAGGCGGCTCTGCTCTTGTTGGGTTAACCGTCGGTTGCGGCCCGCGCCTGGCGCCGGGCGCCGGATGTTGGAGACGGGATTAAAGGGCATGCCGATGCCCCATTCCTTGATGGCGACGGCGAACAGGTGGCCTAGTAGTGCCAATTCCAGGCGCACTGTATTGTTACTGCGCGGGCGTGGTTTGCCGTTGTTGTCAACGTCGCCGGCCAGCCGGGTATCTCGAAACTGCGCAACGATTTCGGGGTTCAGGGCGGCCAGCGAGTACTTGCCGAGATGGCGGATTAGTACCTGCGCCTTCTTATGCTCCCTTGCCTGAGTTGAGGCACGCTTAGTGGGGGTCACTTCCCTGAGGTAACGTTTTAGCGCCGCCTCCACCGTCATGCGTTCGGCCGGCGCTCGCTGAATGTACACGCCGCGTACCATTTCATCTCCGTGCGACGCGCCCAATCTTCGGCATCGCGCTTGGTACGGAACGTCTTGGCGGTGGTTGGCCAGCCGGTCTTACGAATGAGCGCTTTTCAAGTGCCCGAGGATGTTCTAACAATGGTAGCCATGAGTGCTCCGGAATGAGGCTTGCGCCGCATCACTGTACCGAAACTGTATCGGACCACAACTTTAGGAAAATCCCCCGGTGCGGGGATTGTACTGCGAAATCTTCTAATGGCTTGAATTGCCAGAAGATTTTCTGATGGTGCCCGAGGCCGGAATCGAACCGGCACGCCTTGCGGCGGGGGATTTTGAGTCCCCTGCGTCTACCAATTTCACCACTCGGGCAGGTTCTTCCGGCGCGAAGGGCCGAAAGGAAGGGAGCCATAAATTATACCCGTAATTTGCGGTACTCTGCTTGCTCTTACCAAGGAGCAAATCATGGCCCATGCAAGCGCCCGCCACATCCTGGTCTCCACCGAGGCCCAGTGCAACGAACTGAAAGCCGCCATCGAAGGCGGCGCCGACTTCGCGCAGGTCGCGCGCGAGCATTCCAACTGCCCCTCGCGCGCCCAGGGCGGCGACCTGGGCACCTTCGGTCCCGGCCAGATGGTGCCGGAGTTCGACAAGGTGGTGTTCAGCGCCCCCGTCAACGTCGTCCAGGGCCCGGTCAAGACCCAGTTCGGCTATCACCTGGTGGAAGTGACGAGCCGCCAGGACTGACGCGCCCCGCCCGCGGCCGCGCTGGGGGTTCGCCCCTCAGCCCGCCGCGACGACCCGCTGTGTCTGGGTTCCCAGCACGCCGCCGCCCAGCGTGACCACGTCACCCGCTTCCAGGTAGCGCGGCGGGCGGGCCCCCATCCCCACCCCGGCCGGGGTGCCGGTGATGATGACGTCGCCGGGTTCCAGCGTCATGACGCGGCTGCACTCGCTGACCAGTCTGGCGCAGGAGA
Organism: Pigmentiphaga sp. GD03639; assembly: GCF_029845405.1. Taxonomy (NCBI): domain Bacteria; kingdom Pseudomonadati; phylum Pseudomonadota; class Betaproteobacteria; order Burkholderiales; family Alcaligenaceae; genus Pigmentiphaga; species Pigmentiphaga sp. GD03639. Next base: position 201,441 of record NZ_JAOCLR010000009.1, on the reverse strand, counting down.
AGATCATGTCGCCGGTGTGCCCCGTCTGCCGGCGTTCGCCATTGAGTTCCAGCCACAGTTCCAGGTCCTGCGGGTCGGGCACTTCGTCCGCCGTGACCAGGTAGGGCCCCAGCGGGCCGAAGCTGTCGAAGCCCTTGCCCTTGCCCCATTGGCCGCCGCCGCGGTCGATCTGGTATTGGCGTTCGGACACGTCGTTGGCCAGGCAGTAGCCGGCCACGTGGCGCAAGGCGCCGGCCTCGTCGACGGCCCGCGCGCGGCTGCCGATGACGATGCCCAGTTCCACTTCCCAGTCGACCCGGGTGCAGCCGGTCGGAATGACGATGTCGTCGTCCGGGCCCGAGATGCAGCTGGTCCATTTGCAGAACAGCGTGGGTTCGGCCGGAATGGCCATGCCGGCCTCGGCCGCATGGCGCCCGTAGTTCAGCCCGACCGCGACGAATTTGCCGATGCCGCGCCAGGGCGTACCCAGGCGCGGCGCGCCGTCCACCACGGGCAGGCGCTGCGGGTCGAGCGCGGCCAGCGCTTGCAGGGCGGCCGGCGACAGGGTGTCGGGCCCGAGGTCGGCCAGCAGGCCGGACAGGTCGCGGATCACGCCGCCGGCGTCGAGCAGGCCGGGCCGCTCCAGGCCCGGCGGGCCGTATCTCAACAGCTTCAAGGAAACTCTCCGTATGGACGCGTTCAGTTGGGGGTGATGTCGGCCAGCTTGACCGCTTTGCCGAACTTGTCGAGGTTGTTGCGGATGTTGGCGGCATAGCCGTCAGGGCTGCTGCCGATGGCGGTGGCGCCCATGGCCTTCAGGCGGACGACGGTATCGGGCTGCTTGAGCGCCCGTGCCACGGCGGCCGAAAGCCGCTGTACCACGGTCTGCGGCGTGCCGGCCGGCACCACGATGCCCATCTCGGAACTGAAGTCGTAGCCGGGCACGGTCTCGGACACGGCCGGGATGTCGGGCGTCATGGCCGGACGGTCGAGCGTGGTGACGGCGATGAATCGCGCCTTGCCGGTCCTGACGTATTGCTCCAGCGCCGGATAGGCGGCGATCACCAGGGAGGTCTCGCCGCCCATGAAGGCGGGCACCGACTGGCCCGACCCCTTGTACGGCACGTGCACGACGTTGATGCCAAGGCCGTGCAGCATCGATTCCATGGCGATGTGGTGGATGCTGCCTATGCCCGACGAGCCGTAGGTCAACGCCCCCGGCCTGGCCTTGGCCAGGGCGACGAGCTCGGCCAGGTTGTGCACGTTCAGCGACGACTGCACGGCGATATAGAGCGGAATGGTCGCGGCCAGGGTCACGGGCGTGAAGTCCTTGTCGGCGGCATAGGGCAGCTTCGCGAACAGGTAGGGGTTGATCGCAAGCTGTTGGATGTCGGAGAAGAACAGCACGTGGCCGTCCGGGGCGGCGCGGACCACGCTTTCGGCCGCGCCGATGCCGCCCGCGCCGGGCCGGTTCTCGATCACGAACTGTTGCTTGAAGAACTCCGACAAGCCCGGCGCCAGCGAGCGCGCCAGCACGTCCGGCGCGCCGCCGGGGGCGTACGGCACGATCATCCGCACGGGGCGGGTCGGATAGTCATCGGCCTGGACGGCCGGGGCCGCGGACGCCAGGATCGACATACAGGCCAGCACGCGGCCGATGCGCAACAGGGATTTCATCGTGAACCTCCAGGGGCAAGAGCGCCGATGCGCATCCTCAGAACGGCTGGGTCAGTTGCGGGAAGCTCTGGTCGCAGTTGGTGAGCCGCACGCACTTCTGGACGATTTTCAAATGCGTGCCGTCGAACCGCAGCGTGTGCAGATAACGTCCGCCGTACACGCGGCGGTCGGCGCCTGGCCGGTCCTCCAGCATGATGAACTTGCTGCGGACGCGGAAACGGTCACCGTCAGCGGCTTCCAGACCGAAGTTCGACAGCACGCGCACCGTCGTCGAAGGCGGGTCCTGGCAATGGATCATCGGGTGCTTGAGCCGCGCCACACGCGTCTTCATGGTGTGTTTCTCGTCATAGTAGAGCGACACGTGACTGATCCAGTCGGCCTGGTCCTGCGCGGCCGGCGCCCAGTACACGGCATCGTCGCTGTACAGGTCCAGCCACTCGTCGAAGCGGCGGTTGTCCAGCAGATCGGCCTCGTGTTCGACAAAGTCGCGCAGGGTGTCCAGGGACGGCGCGGCATGGCCCGCGGGGGTGAGTCTTGCAAGCGTGTTCATGGTGGCTCTCTGGTGGAATCAGGCGCTCATCAGGTCGCGCCAGGCATAGTGTTTGGCGCGCTGGCCGACTTCGCTCGAACGCGCGCCGAACAGCACGCCGTCGCCTTCGTCGACCTCGGCGCCCATGCCGCGCGCGACCAGCACCCAGTCGCTGCCCTGCGCCTTCAGTCCTTCCTGGCAGCGCTCGAAGGCTTCGAGATCGTCGGTCTGGATGAACGACGACGCGGAGTGAGTCATGTTGACGTACTTGACCAGATCGTCCGAGATCACGGCCGGCGCGCCCGCCAGCCGGACCGGCCAGATCTCGACCTCGGTCAGGTCCACCGCGATCGGCTTGACCACGCGCACCGAGGTCTGGGCGATCAGGATGTCCAGTGTCGGAAACAGCGTCAGGCTGTGCCGGCGGTTCTTCAGGATGTCGGCGGTGCGTTCCTCGCCGTAGCGCGCGACCATCAGGGCACGGTAGTCGTCCCAGACGCCGCCGGCCTGCTCCTTGTCGAACAGCGACTGTTCCGAACTATGGCCATGCGGGAAGCCGCGCACGCCCAGCTGCGACACCACCGCCTCGCCGTTGGGCGCGAAGAACAGCGCCGCTCCGCCCTGGTCACCCGCACGCCGCTGGAACTGGCGACCGTCCGGACCGACGGTCGAGCCGTGGGCGGCCGCGGGGTGGTAGGTGTCGGCCATGTTGTCCATCTGCAGCTTCCAGTTGCCGCGGAAGTGGTAGCGATGGCAGCCGGCCGCGAACTCGACCCGCCCTTCGGGCGAGCGGTCGACCAGTTCGTCGATGCCCTTGCGCGCCTCGCCCAGGAAATCGAGCAGCGGCATCACGCCGGGATCGAGCGAAGCGAATACGAAGCCGCGATAGCTGTCGACACGCGGCAGCGGCTCCATGCCCGCGCGCGGCTCGCGCAGCGCTTCCTCGGGAAAGTCGGCGCGCATGGGCACGCCCGCCAGCTCGCCGTTGGGGCGGAACGCCCAGCCGTGGTACATGCAGGAAAATACGCGCGCGTTGCCGCGCGTGCGGGACAGCACCTTGGCGCCGCGATGGCCGCAGCGGTTGTACAGCACGTGTACCGAACCGCTCTCGTGGCGGCTCAGCACCACCGGCTGTCCGGCCAGCGTCGTGCAGTAATAGTCGCCCGGATTGGGCACCAGGCTGTCGTGGCCCACATAGACCCAGACCTTGCCGAACACTTTGGCCATCTCGGCCTCGAACACGGCCGGATCGGTGTAGTAGGCCCGGTGCACGCGATCCGCCTGGACCAGGCCGGCGAGTTGCTCTTTGCTGTACGTCATCGAGTTTCCTGCTGGAGAATGAAGAAGGGTCAGCGCCGCAGGACGCCGTGGCCGGCTTCCTGGTCGTAGTGGAAAATGCCATTCAGGAACATCTTGTGCCGTTCGTAGTGCATGGGCCTGCGCGGCGCGGGCGGCGTGCGGTCCACCGGGTGCCCGGCCTTCAGGATGAGGTCGAAGCGCGACGGTTTCTGCAGCAGCCCGATGTCGGCCAGCGGATCGCCGTCGACCACGATCAAGTCGGCATAGCGTCCGGCCTCAAGCTTGCCGACCCGGTCGCCGAAGCGGCGGAACAAACGCGTGGCGCCCAGCGTGCCCGCATGCAGAGCCTGCCCGGGCGACAGGCCCAGGTCGTCCACGAATATCTGCATCTCGCGGGCGTGCCACTGGCCGTAGGGCACCGGCGACCAGCCGCTTTCCGACCCAGGCACCAGCGGAACACCGGCACGGCTGGCGCGGGCCAGGTTGGTCAGCGCCGCGTCGACCTCGCGCTGGAACCCGGCATTGGCCGGATTGGCCGACCCGCCCGTGGCCTCGATCGCGTTGACCAGCAAGGGCAGCGTCGGCACGATCACGCAGCCGTTGCGCAGGCACAGATCGATGCCTTCGTCGTCGATGAACGACGCATGGAAGATCACGTCGAAACCGGCGCGCGCGGCATCGGCCACGGCATCGCGGGAACGCGCGTGCACCGTGCACATGCGGCCGAGCCGGTGGGCCTCGTCGGCCACCATCCGGTATTCGTCATAGGTGAAGGCCGAGCCGTCGAGCGAATCAGGGGTGATGAAGGAATCGTTCGATCCCGACACCTTGATGGCATCGACGCCGTCCTTGACCTGGTAGCGGATCTGCTCGACCAGTTCGTCGCGGCTGCGGATCAGCACGCCCGCCTGCCCCGGCGGGAATTCCATCCAGTTGGGGAAGGAATCCTCCAGCCCTTGGTGGGAAGTCAGTTGCCGGCCCGACACCGCAAGGCGCGGCCCCTCGAACATGCCGCTGTCGATCGCGTCGCGCACCGACTGCGCGATGTTGAACGTGGTCGCGGCATCGAAGGCGCTGGTCACACCCGCCTGCAGCACCTTCTTGGCGTTCCACACCGCCTTCAGCGTGCGGAACTCCACCGGCGTGTACAGCGCCAGTTCCTCTTCCGAGCGCGCCTCGCCGAACGAGATGTGGATGTGTCCGTCGACCAGGCCGGGCAAGATGCTGCGGCCGGGCAGGTCGACCACCTGGGCGCCGGACTGCGCGTAGCGCGGCGGCAATGCCGCCGCCTCGCCCACCCATGCGATCTCCTCGCCCTGCGTCACGACCGCACCGCGCGCGATGGGTGCATCGAGCGTGCCGTCGATCACCTTGCCCTTCAGAATGTAGGCCGGCTCACCCATGCGCCACCCCGGTGAAGAACGGGACGGCCAGCGCCAGGAACTTCTCCGGCCACTCGAAGGCGACCGAATGGCCGCAGCGGCTCAGCAGGTGCACGTCGGCCCGGGCGATGAATCGCGACATCGGGAGCGTAAGAACATCGGCGGGGAAGCCGCGATCGTCGCGGCCGTGCAGCATCAGTACCTCGCAGCCGATGGCGCCCAGCTCGTCCGCCGTCAGCGCGACGGCATCGATGAAGCGCTGCTTGTCGCCCGCGAACATCTGTTCGAAACGCCGGCCGTGATCGCCCTCGCGCAGGATGCGCTCGCGACCGTCCAGATAGGCCTCGTCGATCAGCGCCGGATCGTGCACCAGCAGGCGCGAGGCCCGCTTCAGCGCCTCGCGGTCGCCGGGAAAGCTCCAGGCGGTTTCCGTGGCGGGATTGGCGGCGAACGACGCGCCCATGGTCGCCGTCGTCATCACGCGCGCCACACGCGGTTCGCAGGCCGCCAGACGCAGGGCCAGGGTGCCGGACAGGGAATGCCCGATCACGCCTATCCGCTCTCCCGGCATGCGCGCGATCATTTCGCGGCACTGGCGCAGCCACAGGGCATAGTCGAAATGCGGCCCGGCGGACTTGGCGCCCGACCGGCCGAAACCGATCAGGTCCATCGCATGCACGTGGTGCAGCTCGGCCAGCCGCGGCAGTACGCGCTGCCAGTTGCCGTGGCTGGACGCGCCGGCACCCGAGCCATGCAGCAATAGCAGCGGCAGGCCCGCGCCGCCTTCGGCGTAGTGGACGGGGATGCCGTCCAGCTCGAACCTGCCCTCGCGCAGACGCGAACTCATAGCGCCGCGACCGCCTGCACTTCGATCAGCAGATCCTCGCGCACCAGGCGATCGATCATCAGCAAGGTGTTGGTCGGATAGGCGCGGGTGCCGAACATGCCCGGAAAGGCACGCTCGCGGTAGGCGCCCAGCCTGGGAATGTCCTGCGAGTGCACCAGGTAGGTCGTGAACTGCAGCACGTTCTGCCAGGTGGCGCCCACTTCCTTCAACGCGATGTCGATGTTGCGGAAGACCTGCACGCACTGGGCATCGAAGTCGCCCGCGCCGACGGTGTTCCCGTGCTGATCGGTCGCGACCTGCCCCGCGATGAAGACGAATTCCGAGGCCTTGACACGGGCCACCTGGGAATACTGGGCAAGCGGGGTACCAAGGCCAACGGGATTGAGGATCTGGATATCGGGCATGGCGTGTCCACGGGTGGTTTTTCAGATTAGACGCACTAACTTGATGCATCCGGAAGATGGCTTGGGCGCGGAATATGGCGCTCTTGTTTGCAGGTCACTATAGGCATGCCCTTCAGGCCTGTCACACGAATTCTCTTCCCATATGAAGTTAGAAAAACTAATCTAAAAACATGAGTCATCCACTGCCTCCCCTGACCGCGCTGAGAGCCTTCGAGTCGGCCGCCCGCCACCGCAGCCTGAAGAAGGCCGCCGAGGAACTGAACGTCACGCCAGCCGCCGTCAGCCACCAGATCCAGACCCTGGAGGACATGCTGGGCGTGCGTCTTTTCCGCCGCGTCCACCGCGGCATCGAACTGACCGCCAGCGCCGAGATCTTCTTTCCCAAGCTGGAAGAAGGCTTCGACTGCCTGCGCCAGGCGGTGGGACGGCTGCGCGACCACCGCGGCGCCGACGTGCTCGAGGTCGGCGCGCCCCCGTCCTTCATCTCCAACTGGCTGATGCCGCGCCTGCATCGCTTCGTGACCGCCTTCCCCGACATCGACGTGCGCGTCTCCACCCGGGTGCGGCAGTTCCCGCGCCTGCCGCGCGGACCGCGCGGGGACGTCGCCAGCGTGATGGGCTGGGTGGACGAGGTCGACGTGCTGGTCGTGTTCGGCAACGGCGGCTACCCGGGCATGCGGGTCGACCAGTTGATGCCGCTGACCCTCACCCCGCTGTGCAGCCCCGCCCTGCTCGAAGGCGACAACCCCCTGCGCGAGCCCGACGACCTGCGCCGCCACGTGCTGCTCCACGACGATCGCGGCGTGCTGTATGAAGGCCCGTCGTTCTGGGACATGTGGCTGGAGAAAGCCGGCGTGGAGGGCATCGACACCTCGCGGGGGCCTCACTTCTGGCACTCCATCCCCGCGATGGAAGCCGCCGTCGCCTGCAAGGGCGTGGTCGCGACCACCAAGGAACTGGCCCGCCTGGACCTGGCGACCGGCCGACTGGTGGCACCCTTCCCGCTGGAAATCCGGCTAGCGTCCAGCTACCACATCGTCAGCAACGAACCGGCCTCGAAACGCGAGGTCGTCAAGCAGTTCCGGGAGTGGCTCAAGAAAGAAGCGCGGACAGCGTGACCCGGTGCGGCGCATTGGCATTGAAAACTAGAACGACATGGCCAGGCGCATGCCGGAGCTGATCGCACGCAGCGCGTCGATCTCTGCCGCCGTATGGGCACCGCCGATCAGATGTGCCGGAAAACCTCGCGCAATGAGTGCGTGGTAAAGGTCGTTGACCGGCTCCTGTCCCGCGCAGATCACGACGGTATCGACTTCAAGGCAGCGCAGGTTTCCTTCGACCCGGACATGCAAGCCGGCATCGTCCATGCGCTCGTAGGTACAGCCCGCGACAAACTCGACGCCGGCCCGTTGCAGATTTCCTTTCAAGACCCATCCGGTTGTCAGACCCAGCGTCCGGCCCGGTTTTTCGAGACGCCTCTGCAGCATGATGACCTGCCGTGCCGGGGCGGCGGATAGCGGTGTGGCCAATCCCCCTTTGGCGCGCAAGCTGGGGTCTACGCCCCAGTAGGCTTGAAACTGGCGTATTGCCTGGTCTCCTTCGGCAGGCCACTGCTGACCAAGAAGGAACTCCGCTACGTCAAAACCGATGCCGCCCGAGCCTATGACCGCCACACGGCGGCCAGCCTGCGCTTTACCATCGAGCAGGTCGGCATAGGTGATGACCTTCGGATGCGACACGCCGGGAAAGTCGGGAATACGAGGGCGAACGCCTGTCGCGACAACGATCTGGTCGTAGTCTTGCGCGGCCAGTTCCTCATCCGTTGGCGACGCCTGCAATCTCAGGTCGACGCCCAGCACGTCGAACCGCCGGGCGAAGTATCGCAACAGCTCCCTGAACTCCTGCTTTCCAGGCACCGCCTTCGCGTAATTGAGCTGCCCCCCCAGGCGCTTCGATGCCTCATAAAGCGTGACGTCATGACCCCGCTCCGCCGCCGTGACCGCGCAGGACATCCCAGCGCCGCCGCCCCCCACAATGGCAATGCGCTGCCGCCGGCGCGAGGCATGCCATTCGGCATAGTCAAGCTCCCTGCCAGCCCGTGGATTGACCAGGCAGGTCACCGGCTTCCCTTTGAAGATATAGTCGAGGCAGGCCTGGTTGCAGGCAATACAGGTATTGATCTCGTCCGCGCGGCCCGCCGCGGCCTTACTGACGAAAGCCGGATCCGCCAGAAGAGGACGGGCCATGGAAATCATGTCGGCCACGCCCTCGGCCAGGATCTGCTCCGCGACTTCGGGCGTATTGATGCGGTTCGAGGCAACGACCGGAATCCCGACGACGCCTTTGATCGCGGCGACGGCGAATCTCCAGGCTCCCCGGGGAACGGCATACATGATGGTCGGAATGAGCGACTCGTGCCAGCCGATCCCGGTGTTCAGAATGTCGGCACCGACACTTTCCACCGCCTGCGCCAATTGAACGGTTTCCGTCCGGGAAGCGCCGTCTTCAACCAGATCGACCGCCGAGATCCGGTACATGACCAGGAAATCCGGCCCCAGCGCCGCGCGGATCCGGCGGACGATCTCGACCGGCAGCCGATGCCTGTTTTCCATGCTGCCGCCGAATACATCGCTGCGAGGGTTCGTGCGCTCACTCGTAAACTGATTCAGAAGATAGCCTTCCGAACCCATGATTTCGACGCCATCGAAGCCGGCCGCCCTCGCCAGTTCGGCGCAGCGGACGAAACCCTCGACCGTCCCCCAGACCTCCCGGGTATCGAGTGCGCGCAGGGGACGCCTGTTGATGCGTGACGGACGCTCCGAGGCTCCCACAGGCCGGGCGATGCGGGCATACCGCCCCGCATGAAGGATTTGCAGGAGTATCTTTCCGCCTTCCCGGTGGACCGCGGCGGTGATGGGCTTGAGCTTCTCTGCGTCGATCGGACTGGCCAGAACGGGCGCGGACTCGTCCATGCGCCCATCGGGGTGGGGAGCAAAGCCGCCGGTGACCATCAGGGACACCCCCTCTCGCGCCCGGGCGGCGTAGAACAACGCCAGACGCTCCGTGTGACGGTCGAGAAGCTCCAGCTGCATATGCATCGCTCCCATCAGGACACGGTTCCCCAGCAGATGGGTGCCGGCCCGTAGCGGCGACAGCAGTATCGGGTAGCGGGTCGGCGTGCAGAGAGTCATAGCCTTCTCGAAAAACGGGGAATCGACGGCGGCTCCGGGCCGAGTTCTTCACATTTCGGGGTAGTTCGGACCGCCGCCGCCCTCGGGCGCAACCCACACGATGTTTTGCGTCGGATCCTTGATGTCGCAGGTTTTGCAATGCACGCAGTTCTGAGCGTTGATCTGCAGGCGTTCGCCATTGCTTCCCGGTTGCGTATCGTTTTTCACGAACTCATAGACCCCTGCCGGACAATAACGCGATTCCGGGCCGGCATACCTGGCCAGGTTGATGTCGACAGGAACCGACGGGTCCTTGAGCGTCAGGTGCACCGGCTGGTTCTCTTCATGAGCCGTGTTCGAGATGAACACCGAAGAAAGGCGATCGAAGCTGATCTTGCCATCCGGCCTGGGATAAGTGATCGGCCTGAAATCCGAGGCGGGCTTCAGGCACTCGTGGTCGGCGTGCCTGCGGTGCAAGGTCCAGGGCACCTTGCCGCCGAAGAGCTTCTGCTCGATACCCACCATCATGGCCCCCGCGTACAAACCCTTGCTCATCCACTGCTTGAAGTTTCGCGCGCGATTCAGTTCCGAATAGAGCCAGCTGCGCTTGAACGCTTCCGGATAAGCCAGGAGTTCGTCCCGCGCGCGGCCGGCGCCGATGGCATCGAAAGCAGCCTGGGCCGCCAGCATGCCGGTCTTGATCGCGGCGTGGCTACCCTTGATGCGCGAAGCGTTCAGGAACCCCGCATCGTCGCCCACCAGCACGCCGCCCGGAAAGATCAACCTGGGCAACGAGAGCAGGCCGCCGGCGGTCAATGCGCGCGCGCCATAGGCGAGCCGCTTGCCATCCTCGAAGAAGGGCTTGATCATCGGATGCAGCTTGTAGCGCTGGAACTCGTCATACGGACTGAGGTAAGGATTCTGATAGGCCAGGCCGACAACGAAACCCGCGGCCACCAGATTGTTTTCCAAATGGTAGAGAAAAGAGCCGCCATAGGTATCGCTTTTCAGAGGCCAGCCGGCGGTATGGATTACCAGGCCCGGCCTATGTCTGGCCGGATCGATCTCCCACAATTCCTTCAGGCCTATGCCGTAGGCCTGCGGATCCGCCCCTTTGTTCAGATCGTACTTGGCCATCAGCCTTTTGCCGAGGTGACCGCGGCACCCTTCGGCGAACACGGTGTACTTGGCAACCAGCTCCATGCCCTCCTGGAAGCCGGCAGTTCGCTCACCATCTCGACCCACGCCCATATTGCCGGTGGCCACGCCGCGTACGGCGCCTCCCTCGTCATAAAGAATCTCGGTGCCGGCGAAGCCGGCATAGATCTCCACGCCGAGTTCCTCGGCCTTGGAGGCAAGCCAACGGCACACGTTTCCCAGGGAGACGACGTAGTTGCCATGGTTCTGGAAGTTTCCGGGCAAGGCGAAGCCGGGTACTTTGAAACCGCCGGACTCGGACAGGAACAGGAACCGATCCTCCGTAACCGGCTGGTTCAGCGGCGCACCGTCTTGCTTCCAGGCCGGCCATAGCTCGTCAATGGCTATCGGATCCATCACCGCGCCGGAAAGGATATGGGCACCGATCGTCGAACCTTTTTCGATCAGGCAGACGCTGATCTCGCCGCCGCTCTCCAAGGCAAGTTGCTTGAGCTTGATCGCCGCGGCCAGTCCCGCCGGACCGCCGCCAACGATCAGCACGTCATACTCCATTACTTCCATGGTCATGCTTTCCAGTCGTTTCCAGTCAATAGATGGTCGATTCGAGGTGGCGCCACGTTCCCACCGTCTCTCGAAAACTCGGGGCATGTTCCAGGGCGCCGATCGCGCGGCAGAAACCGGCAACCCGGCTCGCTTCGCAACGCCCTGCGGTCAACTTCCCGAACTTGGTCCGCAGATCGCCGAAATCCATCGGATTGTCCGCATGGCCCTTGGCCGAATCGATCCGGACATCGAAACGGTCACCGCTGGCAAGACGCACCGATAGTCTGCAAGGCGCGGATTGCGGATACCCGTCGGATAGTGCCGGGTCGACGGTAACCCGGGTTTTTCTCATCAAGCCCGCCAGTACCGCATCGTCGAGGCGCGCATCATTGAATGAATCCCTATCCACGTCGCCGTAGACGAGCATGGTCGCGACGACAAAGGGCAGGCTGTGATCGGCGGTTTCCGCGGTTCTCGGCGCCCACTTCAATGATTCACTCGCCATTTCATTGAACGATTGCTGATACGTCGCCACGTCGATACTTTCGATCTGATCCGGCCGGACCACACCGAACAGCCGTTGCGCCGCCCAGGCGGCAGCTTGTCCGTGGTAGCACAATGGGAAACTCTTGAAGTTGACCCGCGCGATGCGGTTCGACTCGCTGGCGATCGACGGCAAGTCCCAATCGAAGGCTCCGGTTATTTCGAACAAACCATGCGGTCCCTCAAACACCTCTTCGGGACCGGTATACCCCTCCCTTGCCAACAGGACGGCGAACACACCATTGCGGGCGGCGTTCGCTCCCGCACAGTTCTTCCAGCTCGAAAGACTCCCACGCCGGGTTTGCAGCAATGCAAGATTGGGGGCCAAGGCAAGGGACAGCGCCTGCCCCATTTGTTCCCTGTCCAGACCGAACAACATGCCCGCCCCCATCGCCGATGCGACCACGCCGTAGACGGGCTGGTCCCATCCAAGGGCGTTCAAATCGACGGCATCGCAGCAGGCGCAGTAGATCTCGTACGCCGCAATAGTCGCCGCGATGACTTCCGCGCCGCTCGAGTTACAGGCATCCGCCGCGGCGGCGATGGCGGCAACGACGTCGCTGGGATGTCCGCCGCATTTTTTCCTGTAGGCGTCGCTCAGATCGAGCAGGCGTAGCATCACGCCGTTGGCATAAGCCGCCATCTCCACGCTGGCGGTCCAGTCGCAGCCCCAGACCTGGGCGGCCGGCTGCCCCCCCTTGTAGCGGCCGGCGGTATGGCGGGCTTTGTGCGCCAGGGGCGTATCAAAAGCCCCCAGCGCGCATGCGAAGGTATCCACCAGACTGCGTTTGCACGCATCCACCGCGGAGGCGGAAAATGAAGCGTCTCTGGCGGAGATCGCGAAATCGACGATTCTGGACGAGGTCTTATCCATTCCCTGCCCGGCCGCTTGCGCGGATCGGGTCATCGATGATTGCAGGCCCTAGACCTGGATGCCGCTCGCCTTGATGATGGGAACGAATCGGGCGACCTGCTCTCGAACGAACCTGGCAGTGGACTCCGGCGTCGAATCCGTGACCGGGTCGATCGCAAGGCCTTGCAGGTCCTTCTGGAACGCCACGTCGCTCATGATCTTGTGAGACTGATCGCCAAGATAGCCCACGATGGCCGCCGGCATGGCGGGAGGCCCGAAAAGCGCGTTGAACGTGTAGGACAGCAGGTCGGGCATCCCGCTCTCGACCGCCGTCGGCACTTCGGGGGCAATCGGCGAACGCTTGTCCATCGTTATGGCCAGAATGCGGACTCGCCCCATGCGCTGCGCGGCCTCGACCGACGAGAAGGTCGCCATCAGGACCGGAATCTGTCCGCCGATCAGGTCTTGCACGCTGGTCCCGCTTCCCTTGTAGGGAACATGGGGGAGTTCCAGCCCCCCGGCCTGGGTCTTGAACATTTCGCCGGTCAAGTGGTTGATGCTGCCGACACCTGCGGAACCATAGGCATACTTGCTCGGATTGGCCTTGATCAACGCGATCAACTCTTGAAGATTCCTGGCTGGAACACTCGGGTGCACCGCGATCACCATGGGAATGATGCCGAGCAGGGCAATGGGCGTGAAATCCTTCACCGGATCATACGGCGGCTTGCTCATGATGAACGGACTGATCGCGTGGGTCGACGACGTCCCGATTTCCAGCGTATATCCGTCCGGCGCCGCGCGAACGACCTCCAGGCTGCCGATCGTGCCCCCTGCCCCGCCTTTGTTTTCCGGCACGATCGACTGGCCTGCGGCGGACTCCAGTTTCTGTGCAAAACGGCGGCCCAGGATGTCGGTCTGGCCTCCCGGCGCAAAGGGGATGATCAAGCGTACGGGACGATTCGGATAGGTGCCTTGTGCCAGCGCAAGCCTTGGTGCGACAAGAGATTGCCCGGCAGCCATACCTGCCGTGGCGAGAAAGACGCGGCGATCCATGAGTGTCTCCTAGGTTGTATGACGCTTGCTCAGGGCACAGAGATGGCTCATTTGGCGTCTTTTGTGAAACCGGATTTGGTTCGGCGATTCAACCACCACCCATACTGCTTGGGCATCAACGAAAACTCGGCGTCGTAGCCCAGGGCATGGGCTGCGTGGGCGGCCCAGAACGGGTCATAGAGCATTTCGCGGCCGATTGCGATCAGATCGGCCTGCTGCCGTCGAAGAATCTCGTCCGCCTGCGGCCCATCGATGATCAGGCCCACCGCGGCAGTAGCGATGCCCGCGTCCCGTCGTATCGCTTCGGCATACGGCACTTGAAATCCGCGATTGGCGACATTGCGCGAAGCAGTCGGAGAGCGGATCGCAATGCCGCTCGCCGAGCAGTCGACGAGATCCACGCCGCACTTCTTCAGTTCCCTGGCCAGTACGATGGAGTCCTCGATCGTCCAGCCGCCCTCGTCGACCGAAGAAACACGGAAGAACAGCGGTTTGCCTTCCGGCCAGGCCTTGCGCACCGCCCGCGAAATTTCCAGGGCGAATCGCATCCGGTTTTCCAGACTGCCGCCGTATTCATCCGTTCGATGGTTGGAGGCCGGGGACAGGAATTGATGGATCAGGTAGCCATGCGCGCCATGAACCTCGAGAATGTCGAATCCGGCCTTCTCGGCACGCTGCGCCGTGGCGACCCATGCATCGACCACATCGGCTATGTCGCTCTTGGACATGGGACGGGGGATGGGCCATCCTTCCAGGTAGCTTGTCGCACTGGGGCCGATCACCTCCCAGTGCTCCTCGCCTTCAACTGGCATCGAACGATCGAGCGGACCGAATCCGTCCCACGGCTTGAGCGTCCCCGCCTTGCGCCCCGCATGATTGACCTGGATCGCGGGAACCGACCCCTGCGCACGGATGAACTGCGTGAGGCGCTTGAGCGGCGCTATCTGCTCGTCCTTCCACAAGCCCATGTCACCGACGGTGCCCAGGCCCCGACGCTCGACTTTGGTCGCCTCCACGAAGACCAGCCCCGCACCGCCCATGGCGAACTTGGCGAAATGGGCGAAATGCCAGTCCGTGATGAAGCCGTCCACCGCGCTGTACTGGGCCATGGGGGACACCATCACGCGATTCGGAATCGTGACGTCACGAAGGGTCAACGGGGTAAACAGCAGAGGGATTTTCATTGGGGCAAGAGTTTCATATCCGATCGACAAATGACCAGCGCCTTTCCTATCACTCGGCGCTCGCGAACATCTTCCAAGGCCTCTTTCGCCTTCTCCAGCGGATACTCGGAAGCAATGGCGGGAAGCAGCTTTCCGCCGGCGATGGCTTCGGCCAGTTCCCGGATGTTCCGGGCCCCGCCTTCCGGGAATTTCCTGGAATACGTGTCCCATGACACGCCGATCACGGAAGCGCCTTTCAGCAGGGGAAGATTCAGTGGCAGGCGCGGAATCTCCCCGGCCGTGAAACCCACCACCAGATGCCTTCCGTTCCAGCCCAGACTCCTGAAGGCTGCCTCCGTATACCTGCCCCCGACCGGGTCGAGCACGACATCGACACCACGTTCGCCAACAATCGCCTTGATCGCGCTACGCAGGTCGTCTTTCTCGTAGTTGATGGTGTAGTCGGCGCCGCACTCGGTGCACCGTTTCAGCTTGTCGTCCGATGACGCGCAGGCAATGACCGTGGCCCCCAGCATCTTTCCAAGTTGGACGCCGGCGATGCCCACGCCGCCGGCGGCGCCAAGAACGAGCAGAATGTCCCCTCGGGCAAGCTGCGCACGGTCTTTGAGCGCGTGGTAGCTGGTGCCATAGGCCAACGGGAATGCAGCGGCATGCCGCATGTCCATGCCCGCGGGAAGCTTCCAGAATCGATCGGCGGCAACCACGGCCGACTCGGCAAAGCCCCCCGAGCGCGTAATGGCGACACCGGCATCGCCGGGTTCGATACCCGTCACGCCGGGCCCGATCTTTTCGACCACGCCGGAAAATTCATAGCCTGGAATGAACGGCAGGGCGGGACGATGCTGGTACAGATTGTCCAGCATCAAGAGATCCGGAAAATTGGCGGACGCGGCGTGCACCTGGACAAGCACCTCGCCCGCCTGCGGCACGGGTGTCTCGACATCACTCACCGCCAGGGACGCAGGCGAATAAGACCCGCGTTCGCCGGAGCCATGCTCTCCAAAGGCCGTACAGACAAGGGCACGCATCATCAGGCCTTCTTCTTGCGGTCCAGAAATGCCGCCACACGCTCGCGGTGGTCGGGCGTCTCGCGCAGGATGGAGGTATGGGACGACACCATGTCCAGATGCGATGCGAGCGTCATCGTCATGCCCTGGTAGATGGAGCGTTTGTAGGCACGCACCGCCTCGAAGGGCTGCGCCGCGATGGTCCGCGCAAGTTCTTTGGCGGCGTTCAATGCCTCGCCTTCCGGGACGACGCGATTGACCAGGCCGATGCGCTCGGCCTCGGCCGCATCGATGACACGGCCGGTCCAGCACAACTCCAGCGCCCGGGCGGTTCCGATCAGGCGCGGCAAGTACCAGGTGCCCCCGTCCCCCGCGATCAGCCCGACGTTGATGTAGCTCTCGGCCATGGTTGCCGTCTGCGCCATGATGCGCAGATCGCACATCAGCGCCATATCCATGCCTGCACCGCGCGCGGTGCCATTGACCGCGGCAATAACAGGCTTGTCCATTCGTTCAAGCGCGAAGGCAATCTTGTGCACGTGGCGAAAAAGAAAATCCTTGCGTTCGAGCGCATCGTTGTTCGCGCGCTCTTTCTGGGCATTGACGTCGCCGCCGGTGCAAAACGCCTTCCCGGCGCCGGTCAGGATGATCGCCTTCACCGCCGGGTCTTCGGCCGCCTCTTCGAGGATCGCGTTCCACCGGATGATCATTGCCTTGGTGAAGGCGTTGTACTTTTCTGGACGATTCAGGGTCAGCACGGCAATGCCGTCCGTATCGACCTCGAACAAGATCAGGTTGTCTTCGCTCATGACTCGGTCTCTTCCGCAGTAGGTCGGGTACTTGCGCGTGCCGCGCATTGTTTGATTTGCGCGGGCGCATATCCCAGCAGTCCGCCCAGGATTTCCTGGCCGTGCTCGCCCAGCTGCGGGATGTGCGGCTTCGGCGCCGCATCCGTACCGGGCATGGCGAACGGGGCATTGGGGATCAGGTAGCTGCCCGCCGGATCCACCACTTTCGTCATGGAACCCCGGTAGACGACCTGGGGATCGGCGATCGCCTCCGCGACGGTCATATAGCGGCTGCACGGCACGCCGTCGGCCAGAAGGTGGTCCTCGCATTCAAGGCCGGTGCGGACCTTCGTCCATTCTCCGATCAGATCCATCAGTTCGCCCCAGTGCGCCTCCCTGGCGCGCGTACGGGAGAACCGCGGATCTTCGATCCACTCCGGATGGCCCACGGACCGGGCCAGGAGCTCGAAGTTCTTTTGGCTGGTGGGAGCCAGCACGATATGGCCGTCGATGGTCTTGAGAGGTTGGTAGACACGCACCTTCTCGTTGGTGGGCGCTTGCGCTTCCTGAACTTCATAGACCAGGATGTTCAGCATACCGTCGAATAGCGAAACGTCCAGGTATTGGCCCCTGCCCGTGCGCAGACGCTGGATGTACGCAGCCTGGACGGCGCTGAAGGCGGATATCCCGCCGAACAAATCGCCGGTAAAGGTGGCGGTGTTGGCCGGCTGATCCGCCTTCTGGTAACCCATTTGCGCATGATCGAAGCCGGAGGCCGCATGCACCATGGGAGCATAGGCCGGGCGCAATGATTTGGGGCCGGTCTGGCCAAAACCCGAAATGGAACAATAGATCAGATCGGATCGCCCCTCGGAAAGCGCCTTGTAGCCGACGCCAAGACGGTCGGCAACACCCGGCCGCCAATTCTCCACCACGATGTCGCACTTCTGCGCCAGGGCTTTGGCGGCGGCAACGCCCGCAGCGCTCTTGAGATTGAGCACGACGCATTTCTTGCCGGCGTTCAACTGCCCGAAGAAGCTGCTGTAGCCATTGCGGACAGGACGCCTCGAGCGATTGTGATCGCCTTCCGGTGGCTCGACCTTGATGACTTCTGCACCCAGGTCCGCAAGCAGACGGGTGCAATACGGCCCCGACATCATGTTTGTGAAATCAAGAACTCTCACCCCCGCAAAGGGACCGGGATGAAGAGTGGGTTGCGTAGCTGCTGACATGAGGACTTCGGCTCCGAAAATTCCTATTTGGAAAACGGCGCGGGAATGGGGGCGATCACGCTCCAAAGCGCCTCGCCGCCCAGCGTCGCGACATGCCGTCCAATCCACTCGGCCCATTCGCGCTCGTCTCCGAATTCCTCGCGCCAGGACCAGACGCGCCGGGTCGACAGGTGCAGCGCGTGCTCCTTGGTGAATCCCATGGCCCCGTGAATTTCGTGGGCGATGGCGCTGACGATGCCGGCGGCTTCGGAAGCCCGGACCTTGGCGACCGCAATGGCGAACGGAGAGGCCTGTTCGGTCAGGCCCTCGACGGCGGCTTGCACAGCCGCAGAGGCGGCTG
Organism: Pigmentiphaga sp. GD03639; assembly: GCF_029845405.1. Taxonomy (NCBI): domain Bacteria; kingdom Pseudomonadati; phylum Pseudomonadota; class Betaproteobacteria; order Burkholderiales; family Alcaligenaceae; genus Pigmentiphaga; species Pigmentiphaga sp. GD03639. Next base: position 183,450 of record NZ_JAOCLR010000009.1, on the reverse strand, counting down.
CCACTTCACCTGCAAGAACGGCCGCCTGCTGTTGGATAGCCTGGAATTTCGCAATGGGTTTGCCAAACTGGATCCGCTCTTGGGCATAAGTAACCGAACTATCAAGAATGGTCTCAAGAGCGCCGGAAATGGCACATGCCCGCGCCAGCGCGCCAAACGCGTGGACTTCGCCGGGCGACATCCCGCGCTCGATCGCCACATCGCCTTCGTCAACGATGGCATCGCCGAAATCCACGGTATCGCGCGGCTCGTTGGCAAAATTCTCCGCCTGGTGCCGGACGGCCGGCTTTCTGACCACGACGGTCGCCGGCTTTTGCTCATGCATCGCGGTAAGGACGACAGAAGAGGCATGCCGCGCCCAGGGAACGCGGTGCGCCACCCCGCTGAGTCGCCACTGCCGATTCACCCTGTGCAATTGCACCTGTGCTCCCGCTGGCGTGGACGCAATCGTGGCCGGCCCCTCCACGGGCGGCAGGCCAGCCGCCGACAGCAGCATCTCGGCCAGCAGCGTTTCAGCCAAGGGGGCATGCAGGGAATAGGCGCCGGCGACTTTCAACAAGGAGAATGCATCGGCCAGGTCGCACCCCGGTCCGCCGCGCGCTTCCGCCGTGGCCGCAAGAGTCAGTCCGGAATCTTCGAGAGCCGTCCAGACAGCTTCTGGCCACCCTCCTCGTTCTGCCGTTTCGATGGCCTGGCGGGTGCAGTAATCCCCGAAAAGACGTCTTGCGGGGTCCAATAACAGTTCGCGTTCGGTAGTCATCGGGTGCCGTCTCAGCGAAGTCCAAGCCCACGTGCGATGATCCCGCGGAGAATTTCCGCAGTACCCCCGCGTATCGTGTGCGACGGGGCATAGAGGATGGCCCTGGCGAGCATGTCGTGGAAACCGTCGGCCGGATCCAGGCTGGCCCTCGCCCACTCGGGGACGACGCGGCGCGCCACGGCGGGAATCTCCTGGTCCAGATGAGTGCCCAGGTCCTTGACCAGGGCCGCTTCCACCATGGGCGATTCGCCCCGCTCCAGGAGCCCCGCGATGGAAAAAGACATCTGGTGCAGTGTGGAGAGGTGGGCAACGAGACGTCCCACTTGCTCGGCATCGTATTCGGTCGCACCCTTCCCGATGTGATCCACCAATGCAACGAGAAGACCGTAGGCGTTCATCCATCGCTCGGAGCCGCTGCGCTCATGGGCAAGTTCGCCGGTGACCTGGCTCCATGCGCCGTCTACTTTGCCGATCACGGCATCCTCCGGCAGGAAGACCCGGTCAAAGATGACTTCGTTGAAATCGTGGTCATCCGCGAGGTTGTAGATCGGGCGAATAGTGATGCCTTCGGTCTTCAAGTCCACCATGAACTGTGTGACACCCGCGTGCCGATCCGCCTCGGTTCGCGCGCTCGTTCGTGCAAACAGATTCATCTTGTGTGCCATATGCGCATAACTGGTCCAGACCTTGGTGCCTTCGACCAGCCACCCGCCATCGACCTTGGTCGCTTTGGTCCGGATGGAAGACAGGTCGGAACCCGAATCCGGCTCGCTCAATCCGACACAGATGTAGCACTCTCCCTTGGCGATCAGGGGCAGGATTTCGCTTTTCTGCTTCTCGGTCCCCACGGCAAGTAGCAGCGGTCCTATCTGGCGATCGGCCAGCCAATGCGCGCGCACCGGCGCACCGGCGGCGAGCAACTCCTCGGCCACCACATAGCGTTCCAGGTAGGAGGACTCCTGGCCACCATATTGCCTTGGCCACGTCATCCCGATCCAGCCTTTGGCGGCGACTTTGCGGCTGAACGCGGGATCGTAGCGATCCCATCCGGCAGCTGTACGGGTATAGCCGCCCGATGCATGCTCGTCCGCGAGAAAGTCGCGGGCCTGTCGGCGCAGGGCGGCCAGCTTCGGCGCCAGCTCTGCGATTGGCGGAATGAAGTTAGTGAGTTTCACGTGTTTCGTACATCGGCGTTGCCGGGGGTACGGCTCCGCCGAAATGTCTCCGAAAAAATTCTTCTGGAAAGCTTGCCAGGCGTTCATTCGTTCATATTTATGAACGTTGTTCATATTATTAAATCTAACGAGCACCCTGTCAACAGAAACCAGGCCACCGGCGGAGATTCCTGGATGAGAGGACGGAGGCGACGGCATGCCCGCCCGACAAGGCGGAACTTATTCCTTGCCTTCGTAATATTTCCGGAACTCGGGTTTCCTCTTTTCCAGGAACGCCCGCACACCCTCATGCGACTCTTCCGTACCGTAATAAAGGCTGAGCGCCTGCATGCCGAGTCCCCCGATACCGCGAATCGAATCGGAGTCAGCATTGAACGAGCGCTTCGCGATGGAAATCGCCGTCGGGCTCAAGGCCAGGATCTCGTCACACCAACGCTTCACCTCGGCATCCAGTTGATCCGCCGGCACGACCGCGTTCACCAACCCCATTTCCAAAGCCTGCGCCGCCTGGTAGCGACGGCATAGAAACCAGATCTCGCGCGCACGCTTCTCGCCGACGACTCGGCCAAGGAGCGCAGTGCCGAACCCTGGATCCACCGAGCCGACCTTGGGGCCGACCTGGCCGAAGATTGCGGTCTCTGACGCAATGGCCAGATCACAACACGTGACCAGCACGTTGCCGCCGCCGATCGCATAACCGTTGACTCTTGCGATCACGGGCTTGGGCACTTCGCGGATCAACCCCTGCAGTTCCTCGACAGGAAGCCCGATCATGCCTCGGCCGTCATATCCGCCATCGTGCGCCGACTGGTCGCCGCCAGTGCAAAACGCCTTGTCTCCCGTCCCCGTCAGGACGATCACGCCGACCGACCTGTCCCACCCGGCGCGGTTGAAAGCGTCGATCATCTCGTCGCAGGTCTTGCCTCGAAAGGCGTTGTATTTCCCGGGACGGTTGATCGTGATCGTCGCAACGCCGTCGTCCTGACGGTAAATGATGTCGCTGTACTCGCCCATGTCTGCTCCTCGGTTGTCGTGGCAAAAAATATTCAACGAATCATGGCATAGAACCTTTCGTCAGTGTATATTTACGAACATCGTTCATATATAAGAACGAATCAGGAATAGTCCCCCGCCCCGGACAGTGCGGCCGCCCCTCGGAACAAAGCCCTACTCACATCGCAGATAGACATGGCTGGACCTCTCTCACATCTCCGCATCCTCGACCTGACGCGCGTCCTGGCCGGCCCCTGGTGCACCCAGATGCTTGCCGATCTGGGTGCCGACGTCATCAAGGTGGAACGCCCCGTTGCAGGCGACGACACGCGTCATTGGGGCCCGCCGTGGACCAAAGACGGCCAGGGCGACAATACGGAGGACTCTGCGTACTTCACGTCCACCAACCGAAACAAACGTTCGATTGCGGTCGATCTCAGCACGAAAGAAGGCCAGGCGCTGGTTCGCACCCTGGCGGCGAAGTCGGACATCCTGGTGGAGAACTACAAGGTCGGAGACCTCAAGCGCTACGGCCTGTCGTATGAAGACCTGCGCGAGGTCAATCCCAGGCTGATCTACTGTTCGGTCACGGGCTATGGACAGACCGGCCCCTACGCGTCGCGTCCTGGCTACGACTTCGTCTTCCAGGGCGAAGGGGGACTCATGAGCATCACCGGCGAAGCCGATGACAAGCCCGGAGGCGGCCCGATGAAAACCTCGATCGCGGTGGCGGACGTGCTCACGGGATTGAACGCCGCGATCGGCATTCTTTCCGCGATAGAGAGTCGCCACGAAACAGGTCGTGGACAGCATATAGACATCGCGCTTCTCGACACGATCGTGCATTTCGGCTCGAACCAGATCGTCAGCTACTTCACCAGCGGCAAGATTCCCCGACGCTGGGGGAACGCCCACCCCAACCTCACGCCTTACCAGATCTTCAAGACTGCCGACGGCCACCTGATCGTGGCTTGCGGCAACGATGCCCAATACCAGGCGATCTGCTCGATCCTGGGACGCGACGACCTGGCGCGGGATCCTCGATTCCAGATCATGTCGGGCCGCAATGAAAACCGGGCGGCGCTGGTCCAGCAGCTTGAAAAGACTTTTTCAGAACATACCACCGAGGAATGGCTCAAGCGTCTCGAAAACTGCGATGTCCCGACCGGTGCGATCAACACTTACGACAAGGTATTCCAACATCCCCAGGTGGTCCATCGCCAGATGAGAGTGGACATGCCGCACGTAGCGGGAGGCATGGTGAGCACCGTGCGCAACCCGATCCGGCTTTCGGGAACGCAGATCGAATACCGGTATGCGCCGCCACAGCGCGGCCAGCACACCGACGAAATTCTTGGCGAGATCCTGGACCTCGCCGCCAGCGACCTGGAAGCACTGCGCAAGAAGGGCACGATTGAATGAAGCGGGGCGCAAAGCGCCCAAGGAACCCGCACAAATGACCTACGAACTTCAAGAGGATCAACGCCAGGTCCAGGATCTCATCCGCCGCGTCGCCAGGGAGCGCGTCGCTCCACGCGCGCAGGAAATCGACCGGACTGCCGAATACCCTCACGACATGTTTGCCCTGCTCAAGGATCTGGGACTGTTCACCTTGCCTTTTCCCGAGGTCTATGGCGGCGCCAACAGCATGCTGTCCGCATGCGTTGCCATCGAGGAACTGGGACGTGTCTGCTACAACACCGCCTACCTCCTTCTCGTCCAGTGGGTGCCTTTTGGAGCAATCCTCGCTGGCGGCACCGAGGCCCAGAAACAGCGCTTGCTGCCCGGCCTGGCTGCCGGAGAGATCCGCGGCGCGTTTTCCACCACCGAGGCGCAGAGCGGGTCCGATGTCGGCAGCATCCGCTGCCGCGCCGTAAAGGTGGAGGGCGGCTACAGGATCAATGGCGCCAAGATCTGGTGCACGAACTCCGACATCGCGGATTTCGTCCTGGTGGCGGCCAAGTACAACGATGGCGACAAGGACGGAATCAGCCTGTTCATCATCGAGAAAAACGCCGAGGGATTCACGGTCGGAAAGAAAGAAGACAAGATCGGCGCACGCGGCGTTCCCTCCTGCCCGCTCTTCCTCGACAACGTATTCGTCCCCGACGAAAACCTGCTCGGAGGCGGCTTCCGCGCCGTCATGGAAGCCTTCAATGCCAGCCGTCCGCTGATCGGCGCTCGCGGTGTCGGACTGGCCCAGGGCGCCATCGACCACGCCATCGAGTTCATCACCAACCGCAATGCCTTCGGCCAGTCCATTTCGGAATTCCAAGGCATCCGATGGATGCTGGCGGACATGGCGATCCAGACCGAGGCCGCGCGCAACCTGGTCTACCGCGCCGCATCGATGGTGGATGCCTGCGAACCCGCTGCCGCGCTGGCGCCGGTCGCCGCCATGGCCAAGTGCTTTGCCACGGACACCGCGATGCGTGTGGCAACCGACGCGGTGCAGATGTTCGGCGCCGCCGGCGTCTCGTCGGAGTACCCGATCAACCGATACTTCCGGGACGCGAAAGTTCTTCAGATCATCGAAGGCACCAATCAAATCCAACGCAACATCGTCGCCAACGGGTTGCTTGGCCGTCCTTCCCGCCGATAGACGGACGCCAGGCACCGCCAACAGTAAAGGTAAAACCATGAGTGAAGAAGACATCCCCACCGTCGGTCTTGGCCTGTACTTCGAGGATCTACCGCTCGGGAGGAAATTCAAGACGCTCGGCCGCACCGTCCAGGACGCCGATATCTGCGCATTCATCAACGTCATTCACATGACGGAGGTGCTGTTCACCGATATGGAGTTCGTCAGGAACGAGTCGGACATCAAGGGCCGTATTGCCCCGGGGGCGTTCATCTACGGCATGGCCGAAGGCCTGCTCGCCCAATCGACGATGCAGAAGACGGGCTACGCGTTCATCAACATGGAGCTTACCGTCCATTCGCCAGTGTTTGCCGGCGACACCTTGCATGTGGAGTGCGAGGTCATCGAATCCCGCCGTTCGAATAGCCGGCCGGGCCGTGCACTGGTCCGTACCCGCAACAAGGTCGTCAAGCAGGACGGCACGGTCGCCTTGACCTACACCCCGCTGCGGATGCTGAAGTGCCGAGACGCAGCGAGATAGCAACTTTTTTGCAATGGAGAAAGCCATGCGAGGACTCAAGGACAAAGTCGTCATCATTACCGGCGGAGCCGGCGGCATCGGCGCGGCGCTTTCTGCAAGATTCGCCGCCGAAGGCAGCAAAGTCGCCATCTTCGATCTCAACGCGGCCAGTGCCGACGAAGTCGTGGAAGGGATCAAGACGAACGGAGGAACAGCCATCGGCTGCGCGGTCGATATCACCGATCACGATGCCGTCAATGAAGCGGTCGCCAGGATCGAGGCCACGCTCGGCCCCGTCGACGTGCTCGTGAACAACGCCGGCTGGGATCACGCGGACCGCTTCGTCAACACCACGCCGGCCCTTTGGCAGAAGCTGATCTCCATCAATCTCGTCGGCCCGCTGAATCTCCATCATGCGGTGCTCAAAGGTATGCTCGAACGCGGTCATGGACGCATCGTGAACATTGCCTCCGATGCCGGCCGGGTCGGCTCCTCGGGAGAATCCGTCTACTCGGCATGCAAGGGCGGCATCATCGCCTTCACCAAGACCATCGCCCGCGAGACCGCGCGCAAGAAGATCAACGTCAACGTTGTCTGCCCGGGGCCGACCGACACCGCACTGTTCAAGGATTTTGCCGGGGAAGGCGAAAGCGGAGACAAGCTGCGCGGTGCGCTGGAAAAAGCGATTCCGTTTGGCCGCCTGGGCCAGCCGGAAGATGTAGTCGGTGCCGTCTGCTTCCTGGCCTCGGACGATGCGTCCTTCATTACGGGTCAGGTGATTTCGGTCTCGGGTGGGCTGACGATGGCGGGCTAGCGCCGTCCGCCCCCTTTCACCTGGCAGCACCGGTTCCCAATGAATGCGAGACAAACGGCATGAAGACGATTCTCAAGACGGTTCCCCTTCTCCTCCTCATGGCGTCCAACGCCGCCCACGCCGAAGAAACCTATCCGTCGCGCCCGATCCGCCTGGTCCTTGGATTTGCCGCCGGCGGAGGGACCGATGTCATTGCCCGCGGCATTGCCCAGAAAATGGGCGATGCCATGGGAGGACAGGTCTTCGTCGACAACGTGACCGGCGCCAACGGCAATATCGGCAGCGACCAGGTCGCGAAATCCAGGGCTGACGGCTACACGCTCCTCTACAACACGTCCGCCCTGATCCTGAGTCCTTCGCTGTACACGAAGCTTCCGTACAGCTACAAGGATTTTCAGCCCGTTGCTCTCACGGCCAGCCTCCCGATCATCCTGGTGGCATCACCGAAGAGCCCGTACAAAAGCGCGTCGGACCTCATCGCCGCCATCAAGGCGAATCCGGGAAGGTTGAACTACGCGTCCGCCGGGAACGGCAACATCACCCACCTCTCCGCACTGCTCCTGCTACAAGCGATCGGGGGGTCCGCAACTCACGTTCCCTACAAGGGCGAAGCCCCCGCCGTCACCGACGTCGCAAGCGGACAGGTGGATTTCTATGCGGGCACCTCCGCGGGAGTGATCCCATTCATCAAAGACAAGCGCCTGATCGCCCTGGCAGTGGGCACGGAAAAGCGCATGAGCGGGCTGCCGGATGTCCCCACCCTCTCCGAGGTTGTCGGCAAGCCGTTGGAACTTGGCGCCTGGTCAGGCATCGTGGCCCCGGCGGGCACCAAACCCGAAATCGTCGCCAAGCTCAACGCGGCCATTCAAACGGCCCTGAACGACAAGGATCTACTGGTTCGCCTTGCAGAACAGGGAGCCGAACCGAAGCACGGCACGCCAGTCCAATATGGCAGGTTCATCGCTGACGAACATGAGCGATGGGACAGGATCATCAAATCCAACAACGCACGCATCGACTAGCCCTGCAAGATCGAAGAGGAAGCATGCAATGGCTATCGACACCCTGGAACAAATGCAGGCGATCGTGGACCGGTCACCCTTCAATCGATGGATCGGCGTCAAAGTTGCCCATCTGGGCCCCGATGGGCTCATGCTGGAGGTTCCCTGGCGTCTCGACCTCGTATCCAGTCCGGAACGCAACTCGATACACGGCGGTGTCCTGGCATCGCTCATCGATACGGCCGGCGACTACGCCATTGCAGCACGCCTTGGCTATCCGGTCCCGACCATCGACCTTAGCGTGGACTATCACCGGGCCGCCAGCTCCGGGGTCTTGCGCGCCAGTGCGCAGGTCGTTCACATGGGGAAGCAATTGATCACTGCGGAAACGCGCATTGCCGATGACCAAGGCCGCCCGATCGCCAGCGGTCGAGGACTCTATTTCGACAGCGGCCCCCCTCGGGCGGTAGCCAAGACGACCGGCGCCGGACAGCAATGACAACGACGACCGGTATTGCCAGCGGCCCCTTGAAGGGAATCAGGATTGTCGAATTTGCGGGCATAGGCCCGTCGCCGATGGCAGCCATGACCCTCGCCGACATGGGCTCGACGGTACTGAGGATAGATCGGCCGGTCCCGCCTGGCCTGGGCATCGAGCGACCGCTCGAATACAACCTGCTCTTGCGCAATCGCCAAAGCATCGCACTCGACTTGAAGGATCCGGCGAGCAAGGAGCTGGTGCTGGAACTGCTTGAAACAGCGGATGCCCTGATCGAAGGCTTTCGTCCCGGCACGATGGAGCGGCTGGGATTGGGGCCGGAGATCTGTCTTGCCCGCAATCCACGCCTCGTATACGGCCGGATGACGGGCTGGGGGCAAGACGGTCCCCTGGCTCGAGCAGCCGGACATGATCTGAACTACATCGCTCTGACCGGCGTATTGAGCTGGATCGGGCGCGAAAAGCAACCGCCCACGCCGCCGCTCAATCTGGTGGGAGACTATGCGGGCGGCGGACTCTATCTGGCGTTGGGAATTCTTGCTGCCATCCTCGAGGCACGCAATTCCGGACAAGGACAAATCGTCGATGCCGCGATTGTCGATGGCACGGCCGCCCTGGCAACCTCCGTTTTCGGCATGCATGAAGCGGGCATGCTCGGTCCCCGGGGAGAGAACATCCTCGATTCCGGCGCCCCCTACTACGACGTGTATGAATGTGCCGACGGATGCTGGGTGTCGGTCGCGCCGATCGAAGACAAGTTCTATCAAGATCTTCTCGAGCGTCTGGAGATCGATGCAACGACGCTCGGCCGCCGGGAGGCTCCCGATTATCGTCGACGGGCGGCGGCCGCCTTGAAGGCCAGATTCAAAAGCCAGGATCGCGACTATTGGTGCAGGCTGCTGGAAGGTACGGACGCTTGCTTCGCGCCGGTCCTGAGCGCCAGCGAGGCGCCGGAGCACCCCCACCTCAAGGCTCGCCGGACCTTCGTGACGGTGGACGGAATCACCCAGCCGGCGGCGGCGCCGCGATTCTCTCGTACCGGCAACGGGCTTCCCGTTCCGCCGGCGAAACCGACCAAAGAGACAGGCAGGGCAGTTCTTGCAGAGTGGCTGGGCGCCGAAAAGGCGCGATCAAGAGAGGAATTGCTGAAAGGATGATCGACGCCGGGCCTGCTGCCTCAATTGCGAACGTCGCGCAGTACGTCGGAGGCTCGCGGTGCGACCTCCAGCATCAGCCTCTTCAAATCAGGAAGAGCCTTCTGGAAACGCTCGGTAGGGCCGGCAATCATCAACGCATGCGTCGCCGTGCCATCGTTGGAAACAATGGGCGCGGCAATACCGGAAGCGCCAGAAACCGCTTCCCCGAGACTGATGGCGATACCTGTGCTTTGGATCCGCTCGAGCTCGTCCCTGAGCCAGGCCTTGTCGATAGCGGCCTTGGTCACCGGACCGACCATCTTGGTCGACTTGATGTACCGGTCACGCCATTCCGGCGGCTGGAAAGCCAGCAGGGCGCGGCCGGCGGCAGACACGAACAGGGGCCGGGAGGTACCCGCGGGGACGGCATAGCGAACGGCTTCCTGGCTCTCGATCATTTCCACGTAGTTGCACAGACCGACCGTGCGGTCGATGGTGGCGAGGTAGACACTTTCGCCGCTCCTCTCGGCAAGCTCCAGCAGAAACGTGCGTATCAGTTTGGAGAAGGTACGGACAGAAAGTATGTCGAGCGAAAGCTGGAACGCCTTCGGCCCCAGGCTGTAACGGCCCGTGGCTTGCGTCAAGAAGCCACTTTGCACCAATGGCCTCAGGAGAGAAAGCAGGCTGCTCTTGGGAGAGACCAACGCGGCGCTCAACTCGGCAAGCGACATGCTATCGCCGGATTTGGCCAGGGAGTGGAATATGTTCAACAGACGCATCAGGGACCGGGGCCCCGACGATCCTGCCTCGCCAGGCATCACATCTTCACGCTTTGGATTTTTTCCAGTATTCGTCAACTGCGTCATGTCCCGTGTCGAATCCAGAGAAGATGCGGATATGCAGAGCGATCTCAGTTTAACGCGTTTAAGTCGCCCACACCCCCTTCTTCCGCCTTGCCGTGAACATTGAAAGTCCCTTTTTTCGCTTTGGAGACGCACATGCTGGTTACCCTTGAGTATCGTGGAGCGATTGCGATCGCAACGTTGAACCGCCCGGAGGCCCTCAACGCGTTAAGCCTTGAACTGCTGTCCGATTTGAGGGATGTCATCGGGCAGATCCGGCAATCCGCGGCGCGCGGATTGCTCATCACCGGCTCCGGCGGCAAGGCTTTCTGCGCTGGCGCCGACATCAAGGAAATGATGGAACGCTCTGCTTCTGCAAGCAGGAAGGCCATTGCGGAAGCGCAAGCCATCATCAGCAGCGTCGGCACGCTCCCCATCCCCTCTGTCGCCGTGATCAACGGCTTTGCCTTCGGGGGCGGACTCGAGATCGCCCTGGCGTGCACGTTCCGGGTCGCGATGAAGCAAGCACGGATGGGCTTGCCGGAGATCAAACTCGGCCTCATACCCGGATACGGCGGCACGCAGCGACTCCCGCGCCTCGTCGGCGAATCGCGCGCGCTCGATCTGATTCTTTCCGGACGGACGGTCGATGCCGACGAAGCCTATCGCATGGGGTTGGTTGACCGGCTGTCGGAAGGCAGCGACCCGATCGAAGCGGGCGTGGATTTCCTGGCTTCGTTCACGGGCTTCAGCCTTGCCGCCTCCGCCCTCGCCCGGGAAGCGGTCGCGAGAGGGGCGGAGCGCGGCCTGGACGATGCGCTCAGGATCGAAGGCGATTTGCTGACGCTCGCGCTTCAAACCGGCGATGCCAAGGAAGGCATGCTGGCGTTCATCGAAAAGCGCAAGGCTTGCTTCAAGGATGAATGAGTTGGCGGGGAAGGGCCGGGGGCAAGCGTCGCCTATCGCCGGTTCCCCACTGCCCGCCGGCCTGGCGGCCGTCCGGACAGGCGCCGATTCCAGGCTATGATGGTGGGTTGCCGTGCGCTTTCCCAACCCTGTCTTACCCGTGCCAGATCTCACTCTCGACGATTTCGACTACGAACTTCCGCCCGAGTTGATCGCCCAGACCCCCGCCGCCGACCGCACCGCCAGCCGCCTCCTCCACCTGGATGCGCAAGGCGGGCTGCACGACCGCCGGTTTGCCGACCTGCCCGGCCTGCTGCGCCCGAACGATCTCCTGGTCTTCAATGACACCCGGGTGATCAAGGCGCGCCTCTTCGGGGAAAAAAGCAGCGGCGGCAAGGTGGAAGTGCTGGTCGAACGCATCACCGAACCCGACCGCGCGCTGGTGCACCTGCGCGCCAGCAAGTCGCCCAAGGCCGGCGCGACGATCCGCCTGGCGGGCGCCTTCGACGTGACCATGCTGGGCCGCGAGGGCGACCTGTTCGACCTGCGCTTCCCCGGCCCGGTGCTGGAACTGCTGGCCGAGCACGGCCAGACGCCGCTACCCCCCTACATCACGCACACGCCGGACACCGGCGACGACGCCCGCTATCAGACGGTGTACGCCCGCGAACCCGGCGCGGTGGCCGCCCCCACGGCGGGGCTGCACTTCGACGATGCCCTGCTGGCGACACTGCGCGCCCAGGGCGTGCGCACCGCCTTCGTGACGCTGCACGTGGGCGCCGGCACCTTCCTGCCGGTGCGGGTGGACAATCTGTCCGAACACGTGATGCACAGCGAACTCTATACGCTACCCCAGGCCACCGTGGACGCCATCGCGCAGGCCCGCGCCGCGGGCGGCCGGGTGGTCGCCGTGGGCACGACCAGCGTGCGGGCCCTGGAGTCGGCCGCCGCCACCCACTGGCCGCTGCGCGAGACGCGCGGCGACACGCGCCTGTTCATCACGCCCGGCTTCGAGTTCCGGGTGGTGGACGCGTTGATCACCAATTTCCACCTGCCCAAGTCGACGCTGATGATGCTGATCTCGGCGTTCGCGGGCATGGACCCCATCCGCCGCGCCTATGCCCATGCCGTGGCCCAGCGCTACCGCTTCTTCAGCTACGGCGACGCGATGTTTATAGAACGATGAACGGACTCAAATTCGAACTCCTGGCCACCGAGGGCCAGGCCCGCCGCGGGCGCGTGACGCTGAACCACGGCGTGGTCGAGACGCCCATCTTCATGCCGGTGGGCACCTATGGCACGGTCAAGGCCATGGCGCCCTACGAGCTGGACGAGGTCGGCGCGCAGATCGTGCTGGGCAACACCTTCCACCTCTGGCTGCGGCCGGGCACGCAGATCATCGATGCCCACGGGGGCCTGCACGGCTTCATGCAGTGGCACAAGCCCATCCTGACGGACTCGGGCGGCTTCCAGGTGTTCAGCCTGGAGGGCCTGCGCAAGATCACCGAGGAAGGGGTGCGCTTCGCCTCTCCCATCGACGGCGCGCGGCTGATGCTGACGCCCGAGGAATCGATGCGCATCCAGCGCAGCCTGAATTCGGACATCGCGATGGTGTTCGACGAGTGCACGCCCTACGCCATCGACGGCCGGCCGGCCACCGTGGACGAGGCGGCCACCTCGATGCGGATGTCGCTGCGCTGGGCGCGCCGCTCGCGCAATGAATTCGACGCGCTGGAGAACCCCAACGCGCTGTTCGGCATCGTCCAGGGCGGGATGTACGAGACCCTGCGCGACGAATCGCTGGCGGGCCTCAAGGACATCGGCTTCCATGGCTATGCCATCGGCGGCCTGTCGGTGGGCGAGCCCAAGGAAGACATGCTGCGCATCCTGGCCCACGTGGCGCCCCGGCTGCCGCAGGACGCCCCGCGCTACCTGATGGGCGTGGGAACGCCCGAGGACCTGGTGGACGGCGTGGCCGCCGGCGTGGACATGTTCGACTGCGTGATGCCCACGCGCAACGCCCGCAACGGCTGGCTGTTCACCCGCTACGGCGACGTCAAGATCCGCAACGCGCGCTATCGCGACGACACCCGTCCGCTGGATGAAACCTGCGGCTGCTATACGTGTCAGAACTTTTCCCGCTCGTACCTGCACCATTTGTTCAGGTCGAACGAGATCCTGGGGGCGCGGCTCAATACCATCCACAACCTCCACTATTACCTGCAGCTGATGCAGGAAATGCGCGATGCCATCGCCGGCGGCGTTTTCGCGTCCTGGCGGGCGGAATTCGCCGCCAACCGGGCCCGTGGCGTCTAGAATTCCACCTCCCGGCCCCGTCGTGGCCAACCAGGAGCTCGCGGCCACTGGTCAGCACGGCGGATCCGGCCGGGGTTATCCCTAGAAGAGGCCGGGTTCCGCCCTGGGCGGGCTGGGCTACAATTTTGAGTTATTTTCGACGCAAGTCATTGATTCTGGAGAAGAAATGCTGACATCCAACGCGCTCGCCAATGTCCTGGCGCAAGCTCCTGCGGCCGGAGGCGAAGGCGCCCTGATGGGGATGCTGCCCATCGTCCTGATGTTCGTGATCCTCTATTTCCTGATGATCCGGCCTCAGATGAAGCGCCAGAAGGAGCACAAGAACATGGTTGCCGCCCTGGCCAAGGGCGACGAAGTCGTCACCGCCGGCGGCATCCTGGGCAAGGTCGTCCAGGTCAACGACACCTACGTCTCGCTGGAAGTCTCGCGCGAAGGCGACAAGGCGGTGGAAGTCCTGGTCCAGAAGACCGCGGTCCAGACCGTCCTGCCCAAGGGCACCATCAAGGCTCTGTAAGCCGGGCGCTCGCGTCCATGCCGCTCGCGCGGCATCGATGCACTGCCGGGGGCTGGCGCCGGGCGCCGCCCCTTTTTCGCGTTCTGCGGCCTGGCCCGCTGCGGGCACCGGCGCCGATGCGCCAGCCTTCCGAGGTTTGATTACCGATGAATCGCTATCCTCTCTGGAAGTACATCATGATCGCCGTGGTGGTCGTGATCGGCTTCATCTACACCCTGCCGAACTTCTTCGGCGAGTCCCCCGCCGTCCAGGTCTCCAGCGCCAAGGCGACCGTCAAGGTCGACAACTCCATGATGGAGCGCGTGGACCAGACCCTGCAGGCCGCGGGCATCTCCAACACCGGCCTGTACTTCGAGCAGAACGGCCCCGTGGGCACGGTGCGGGTGCGCCTGAACACGCCGGACCAGCAGCTGCGCGCGCGCGACCTGCTCGAGAAGTCGCTGAATCCCGATTCGTCCGACCCCAGCTACGTGGTCGCGCTGAACCTGCTGTCGGCCTCGCCCGCCTGGCTGCGCGCACTGCACGCGCTGCCCATGTACCTGGGCCTGGACCTGCGCGGCGGCGTGCACTTCCTGCTGCAGGTGGACATGAAGGGCGCGCTGACCAAGCGCTACGACGCCATGACCGGCGACGTGCGCTCGCTGCTGCGTGACAAGAACATCCGCCACAACGGCATCGACCGCGTCGGCCAGAGCATCGAAATCAAGTTCCGCGACGCCGCCACCCGCGACGCCGCGCGCGACGTGCTGCGCAACGGCCTGCCCGACCTGCAGCTGACCGACCAGGACGCCGGCGGCGACTTCAAGCTGATCGGCGCCCTGACGCCGCAGGCCATCAAGACCGCGCAGGACAACGCGCTGCGCCAGAACATCACGACGCTGCACAACCGTATCAACGAACTGGGCGTGGCCGAGCCGGTCATCCAGCAGCAAGGCGCCGACCGCATCGTGGTCCAGTTGCCGGGCGTGCAGGACGTGGCCAAGGCCAAGGACATCCTGGGCCGCACCGCCACGCTGGAAGTGCGCATGGTGGACGACTCGCCGGAAGCCACCAGCGCGCTGGCCAGCGGCACCGTGCCCTTCGGGCTGGAACGCTACACCGACCGCGACGGCCGGCCGGTGCTGGTGCGCCGCCAGGTCGTGCTGACCGGCGAGAACCTGCAGGATGCCCAGGCCGGCTTCGACGGCCAGACCCAGCAGCCCGCCGTGCACCTGACGCTGGACGCCAAGGGCGCCCGCATCTTCCGCGACGTGACCCGCGACAACGTGGGCAAGCGCATGGCCATCTTGCTGTTCGAGAAGGGCAAGGGCGAGGTCGTGACCGCGCCCGTGATCCGCACCGAGATCAGCGGCGGCCGCGTGCAGATCTCCGGCAGCATGACCACGGTCGAGGCCAACGACACGGCCCTGCTGCTGCGCGCCGGCTCGCTGGCCGCGCCCATGGACATCATCGAGGAACGCACCATCGGCCCCAGCCTGGGCGCCGACAACATCCAGAAGGGCTTCCACTCGGTGGTCTACGGCTTCGCCGCGATCGCCATCTTCATCATCCTGTACTACGGGCTCTTCGGCGTGTTCTCGGTGATCGCGCTGGCGGTCAACCTGCTGCTGCTGATCGCGCTGCTGTCCATGCTGCAGGCCACGCTGACCCTGCCGGGCATCGCGGCCATCGCGCTCACGCTGGGCATGGCGATCGACGCCAACGTGCTCATCAACGAACGGATACGCGAGGAACTGCGTAACGGCGCCGCGCCGCAGCAGGCCATCCACCTCGGCTTCGAGCGGGCCTGGGGCACCATCCTGGACTCCAACGTCACCACGCTGATCGCGGCGGTGGCGCTGCTGGCCTTCGGTTCGGGCCCGGTACGGGGCTTCGCCATCGTCCATACCATCGGGATCCTGACCTCGATGTTCTCCGCCGTGGTCGGCGCCCGCGCGCTCGCCAACCTCTGGTACGGCCGCCGCAAGAAACTCGCCAAGCTGTCGATTGGCCAGGTCTGGAAACCCAAAGAGGTCTGAGCAACATGGAATTCTTCCGCATCCACAAGACCATCCCGTTCATGCGCCATGCGCTGGTGCTGAACCTCATCAGTCTGGTCACGTTCCTGGCGGCGGTGTTCTTCATCGCCACCAAGGGCTTCCACCTGTCCATCGAGTTCACCGGCGGCACGGTCATGGAAGTGGCCTACCCGCAGGCGGTGGAACTGGACAAGGTACGCGGCACCATCTCGCAGAAGGGCTACAACGACTTCCAGGTGCAGAACTTCGGCACCTCGCGCGACGTGATGATCCGGCTGCCCAACATCGAGGGCAAGACCTCGACCCAGCAGAGCAACGAGGTCATCGAGGCCCTGAAGGCCACCGACCCCGGCGTCGAGCTGCGCCGCGTGGAATACGTGGGCCCGCAGATCGGCAAGGAACTGGCCCACGACGGCCTGCTGGCGCTGCTGTTCGTGGTGGTCGGCATCATGATCTACCTGGCGTTCCGCTTCGAGTGGAAATTCGCCGTGGCGGGCGTGGTGGCCAACCTGCACGACGTGGTCATCATCCTGGGCTTCTTCGCCTTCTTCCAGTGGGAGTTCTCGCTGCCGGTGCTGGCGGCGGTGCTGGCGGTGCTGGGCTACTCGGTGAACGAGTCCGTGGTCATCATGGACCGGATCCGGGAGAACTTCCGCAAGCAGCGCAAGGCCTCGGTGCGGGACGTGATCGACAGCGCCATCACGGCCACCATCTCGCGCACGATCATTACCCACGGCTCGACGCAAATGATGGTGATCGCGATGCTGATCTTCGGCGGTCCGTCGCTGCACTATTTCGCGCTGGCACTGACCATCGGCATCTGGTTCGGCATCTACTCGTCCGTGTTCGTGGCGGCGGCCATCGCCATGTGGCTGGGCGTCAAGCGCGAGGACCTGGTCAAGCCGGCCAAGAAGGACACCGGCGAAGTCGTGGGCTGACGCCCGCATCGTTCCGGACGACGTCCCGAAGCGCCCGGCTCCGCCGGGCGTTTTTGTTTTCATCAGGCCATTCGACCCGACGGAGCACTTCCATGAATCCGCGATTCGATCTCCTGACCCTGCAGCTGCTGCGCAAGGTCGACGAAACCGGCAGCGTGGCGCGCGCGGCCGAGACCATCCACCTGACGGCATCGGCCGCCAGCAAGCGCATCCTGGAACTGGAATCCCAGTTGGGCATCGCCCTCCTGACCCGGCGGCCGGAAGGCGCGCGCCTGACCGCCGCCGGCCAGGCGGTGGCGCGGCGTACCGAACGGGTGCTGGAGGAATTGCAGGGGTTGCAGCAGGACCTGGCGGGGTTCACCGACGGCACCTCGGGCACGGTCAGGATCGCCTCCAACACCTCGGGCATGTGCGCGGGGCTGGCGGACCTGATGGCCCGTTTCGCGGTGGAATATCCCGGCATACGCATCTCGGTGCGGGAAGCCACGAGCGCGGCGGTGCTGGAGGCGGTGGCCAACGGGTCGGTGGACCTGGGCATCGCCCATGCCGGCGCCCAGGCGGGCCACCTGCAAAGTCTGCCGTATACGCGCACGCCGCTGGTCCTGGCGGTACCCGCCGGCCATGAACTGGCCGCACGAGACGCCGTC
The DNA here is from genome assembly GCF_029845405.1 of Pigmentiphaga sp. GD03639. Lineage (NCBI taxonomy): Bacteria > Pseudomonadati > Pseudomonadota > Betaproteobacteria > Burkholderiales > Alcaligenaceae > Pigmentiphaga > Pigmentiphaga sp. GD03639. The sequence continues at coordinate 165,790 of NZ_JAOCLR010000009.1, read as the reverse complement.
TTCTACGAGGAAACGCTGCGGTTCCCGCACATCGCGCGGGCGGCTGACAGCGCGCTGGCGCAGTTCTCGGGCCAGGACGGCCAGGGCACGCGGTACCCGCCCGCCGTCTCCACCCAGGTGACCAGCTTCCCCGCGGTGTTCTCGCTGGTCAGCGCGGGCCTGGGCGTGGCCGTGGTGCCCGCCGCGCCCGCCGACTGGCACGTGCCGGCCAAGATCCGGCAGGTGCCGCTGGCCGACGACTGGGCCAGCTTCGAACTGCGCCTGGTGGTGGACCCGGGCGTGGTCCCCACGCCCGCCGTGTCGCGCCTGCTGGGCGCCCTGCTGTCGCAGGCCGCCTAGTCCACGCTGACCGAAGCGTCGCGCACCACCTTGCCCCACTTGACCTTGTCAGAGGCGATCAGGGCCGAGAAGGCTTCCACGGTGTCGGACGCGGGCTCGTAGCCATTCTCGATCAGCTTCTGCCGCACGGCCGGCCTGGCCACGTAGGCCCGCATCGCCACGTTCCACTTGCGCACCACGTCGGCCGGCGTGGCCCGGGGCGCGGCGACGCCCCACCACTCGTCGGCCACGTAGCCGGGCAGCCCGGCCTCGGTCACCGTGGGAACATCGGGAAAGCTTGCGGCGCGCGCGGCGCCGGTGGTCGCCAGCAGCTTGACCCGGCCCGACTTGATGTAGGGCGTGGCCGGCCCCAGGATGGCGAACATCATGGAGATCTGGCCGCCCAGCAGGTCGTTCAGCGCCGGGCTGGTACCACGGTAGGGAACGTGGCGGATGTCGATCCCTGCCATGGACTTGAACAGCTCCCCGGGCAGGTGGCCCGCCGCGCCGTTGCCCGCCGACCCGAAGGTCAGCATGCCCGGCTTGCTCCTGGCCAGCGCGATCAGCTCGCCGATGGAGTTCACCCCCAGCGAAGGATGCACCAGCACGCCGAACACGGTCGAGGCCACGCGGCTGACCGGCGTGAACTGCTTCTCGGGATCGTAGGGCAGGGATTTGTACAGGCTGGGGTTGATGGCCGACACGCCCGCCGTCGTCATCAGCATGGTGTAGCCGTCGGGCTTGGCCGTGGCCACAGCGGCGGCACCGATGGCGCCGCCCGCGCCGGGGCGGTTCTCGACGACGACCGGCTGGTGCCATTGCTGATCCAGCTCGCGCGCGAGTTCGCGCGCCAGGATGTCGGTGCCGCCGCCAGCGGGAAATGGCACCACCAGCCGGATGGGTCCGGCCGGGTAGGCATCGGCCGCCTGCGCGGCGTGTGGCCCGGCGAACGCGAGGCAGGCGGTCAGGAGAACACGGAACGGTTTCATGCGAGCACTTCCCTTGCAGACTCGGCGGCGGACGCTTCCAGCGTCGCCTCCGGAAAATAGACGGTGCCGGCGTACAGGCGCCGGGCGGTGCGAAGCAGGCTGGCCGATCGGATCTCGATGCCGGCGGCGCCCTGGCTCGCGTCGATCCCCACGCGCAGCGTACCCGCGGGGTGCTCGATGGCGACCTCGCCCGCCTCGGCCCGATCGGCGATCCGCGCGGCGACGGACCCCGGCACCTGCACGGCCGCCGCCAGGCACACCGCGCCGGTCACGGCGAACGAGGTATGGCAGGTGTAGGGCATGAAGTACCGGGCATTGATCGTACCGCCCCCCACGGGCCGCGCCACGGTCACCAGCTTGGGCATCTCCAGCCGCGACACGTCGCCCAGCCCCATGGCTCGGCCGGCCGCGCAACGCACGCGCTCGACACGAGCCAGCAGATCGTCGCGGGCATTGATCTCGTCGGCAGTCTCGTAGCCCGTCATCCCCAGCTCGGCGGCCTCGACGATGGCCATGGGCACGGCCGCGTCCACGCAGCTGACGCGCACGCCTTCCATGGTCTCGACGGCCTGGCCGGTGGGCAGCAGCTTGCCGGTCTTGGCGCCGGCCACGTCGCAGAAGCGCAGCCACACCGGCGCGGCGGTGCCAGCCACGCCGTCGATGGCCGCCTCGCCCGCATAGACGGCGCGGCCGGCCCGGGTTCGCACGGTGGCGACGATGCGCTTGCCCGTGTTGACATTGAAGATGGCCACGTCGGTGGAGGCCCCCGCGGCGGCCTTCACCAGGCCTTCGTCGATGGCGAACGGGCCGACCGCGGCCAGCATGTTGCCGCAGTTCACCGAATAATCGATGGTGTTCTTGTGGACGCAGATCTGGGCGAACAGATAGTCCACGTCCACGCCCGGCCGGGCGCTGCGCGAGATGATCGCGACCTTGTTGGTAAGCGAATCGATGCCGCCTATGCCGTCTATCCGCCTCGGCTCCAGGGCCCCCATCAGCCTGAGCAGCGCGGCGTCGCGCCGCGCGCCGGCCGGCGGCAGGTCCTCCGCCAGGAAAAACGGCCCTTTGGACGTACCGCCGCGCATCAGTACGCAGCGCAGCCCCAGTTGATCGGAAAATGTCTGCATGGCTTTCCTCCTTGCGGGGCAAGTCTGGGCCGTCCGGCCCGAGCGGGCAAACGACGAATCGGCGCGGGGGGCGCGAAAAAAATTCAGGTCTCTGCGGACACCGTCCCGCCGCATACTGGCGGCCATGCGACACCTGGACTATTCCCGACTATCGGCGGGCGAGATCGCCGCCCGCCTGCGTGACAACCTCCTGCTGCCGGCCGACGTCGCCCGCGGCGTGATCGAGCAGCACGCGCGGCTGGAACCGGCCCTGGAGGCCTGGAGCTGGTTCCAGCCGCGCGAGGTCGAGCGCGCCTACCGCGACGGCCCGGCGTTCACCGATCCGCGCCCGAGCCTGCTGGGCGTCCCCGTGGGCGTGAAGGACATCATCGACGTGGCGGGCATGCCGACCGGGCTCGGTCTGCCCGGCGCGGCCGCCCCCGCGTCCCGCCATGCGGCCTGCGTCGAGCTGCTGCGCGCGGCGGGCGCGGTACCGGTCGGCAAGACCGTCACCGCCGAGTTGGCCTTCTCGCATCCGGGTCCGACGCGCAATCCTCATGCGCCCGGCCACACGCCCGGCGGGTCGTCCAGCGGCTCGGCGGCCGCGGTCGCCGCTGGCATGGTGCCCCTGGCGCTGGGCACGCAGACGGGCGGCTCGGTCATACGACCGGCCGCCTACTGCGGCGTGGTTGGCATCAAGACCTCGCTGAACGCGGTCCCCACGGCCGGCGTCGCTCCGGTGGCCGGCAGCCTGGATTGCCTGGGCTGGTTCACACGTTCCGTGGCGGACGCCATCCTGGCCGCGAGCGTCCTGCTTCCCTGGCGGGACCTCGCACCCCTTGCTCCCGGGCACCGGCTGCGCATCTGGATGCTGGACGCCACGGAACTGGGGCCGCTGGCTCCTGAAGCGCGGCAGGCGCTGGACGATGCGTCCGCCGCGATGCGCGAGGCGGGCTGCGCCGTCGTCGAGGCGCCCCTGCCCGGCCTCCTGCCCGCGCTGGCCGAATGCCACCGCCGCATCATGCTGCACGAGCTGGCCCGCTCGCTGCTGCCCATCCTCAACGCGCGTCGCCACGAGTTGAGCGCCGTCATGCTGGCGGCGATCGAGGCGGGACAGGCCATCACGGCCAGTCACTACCAGGAGGCCCGGGACCGGGTGCGGAACGCGCGCGCCACGCTTGCCGCCCACATGCGGGACGTGGACCTCATCCTGACTCCCAGCGCGGCGGGCGCTGCACCGGCGGGCCTGCACCATACCGGCGAATCGACCTTCAACCGGATCTGGTCGGTGCTCGGCTGGCCCGCTATCCACCTGCCGACGGCCTGGTCCGCGCGCGGCCTGCCGGTGGGCGTGCAACTCGTGGGCAGCCCCGGGGAAGATGAGGCGCTGCTGCGGCGCGCCGAGGCCATCCACCCCGTGATAGACCGGCGCGGACCGGTACCGCGCGGCCAGGCACCGATGGCACAATAACCATTCTCCCGCTTCCTCGGTGGCTGCCCCATGCCCAACCCAAGCAAGATCCGCGTCTGGGACCTTCCCACCCGCCTCTTCCACTGGCTGCTCGTCATCTGTGTGGCCGGGGCCTTCGCCACCATCAAGGCCGGCGGCCTGTGGACGGAATACCACCTGCTGTTCGGCTACGCGGTGCTGGGGCTGATCCTGTTCCGCATCGTCTGGGGATTCGTGGGCAGCAGCCATGCCCGCTTCGCGCGCTTCGTGCGCGGGCCGCGCGCCATCGCCGCCTACCTGGGGGGCACCATGCCGCGCACGCCCGGCCACAATCCGCTGGGCGCGCTGTCGGTGGTGGCCATGATCCTGCTGCTGGGCTACCAGGCCGTCACGGGGCTGTTCGCCAACGACGACATCTTCACGGAAGGGCCGCTGGCGGGCCTGGTCGGCAAGGACTGGTCGGACCGGCTGACCGGGCTGCACAAGCTCGATGAGCTGCCCATCCTGATCCTGGTCGGGCTGCACCTCCTGGCGATCATCTGGTATCGGGTCGCGAAGAAGCAGAAGCTGACCCGCGCCATGGTGACCGGCGATGCTCCGGCCGAGGAATTCACCGCTGGCGCCGACTCCGCGCGGGATACGGCGGGCACCCGCCTGCTGGCGCTGGTCATCGCGGCCGTGGTCGCCGCGGTGGTCTACGGCATCGTGTCGCTGCGGCCCGCCGCCATGTTCTGATCCGTCTCGGGCCGTGCCGGTCAGCGGCCGCCGTGATGACCGCCGCCTCCGCCGCCGGCCATGCCCACGCTGCCGCCCCCACGGCCTTCCCCGCCACGGCCTTCACCGCCATGGAAGCCGCCGCCCCCGCGGCCGAACTCGCGTCCACCGCCGAACTCGCGGCCGCCCTGCGGACCGCTCCAGCCCCGGCCCGCTCCGGGGCCAGCCTGAACTCCGCCGCCTTCGCCACGGCCACCGGCCCATTCCCGGCCGCCGGACGGACGCGAGGGCATGCCCGCGGCGCCGCGCGGGCCGTCCTGGCCCGGACGCGACGCCTGGGGCCCCTGCCCGCGCCCACCCTCGGCTCCCGGCATCCCCGCACCGCCACCGGGCATGCGGCCCGGCATCGCGCCCGGGTTACCCGTCTCGCGGCCGCGGCCGCCATCGGCCCTGGGGCCGCTTCCCTGTCCATCGAAACGGCTGCCGGGCGTGCCGCGGTCGCCCGCCGCTCCCGGCCGCCCGCCATCGAAACGGCTACCGTGGCCACCGTCGAACCGGCTGCCGTGGCCTCCGTCGAAGCGGCTGCCGAAATCCCTGCCGGGATCGCGCAGCGACACGCGGTCGATATTGGGCAGGTCGCGCCGCCAGGCATCGGCACGTGCGCGGTACGCCTCGCGCGCGGCGAAATGTCTGGCCGGATCGCCGCCGTAGAACTGGCGGCCGCGCCCGGGATCACCGTAGCCGACGTTGCGGCGGTGGTAGGGATCGTGCTGCCAGTCGACGTGGCTGAAGCGTGTGCGGTTGAAGTTGTTGTAGTTGTAGATGTTGACGACGTTGACCCGGTGCGAGTGCCAGTCGTAGCCGCCCCACAGCGCGTGCCCGATGAACAGGCCCACGCCGAACGAGAACACGACGCCGGCGGCCACGTAGCCGGGCGGGTACCAGTAGAACGGCGTGTAGGCCGGATACAGCCAGGGCCCGTAGACGACCGTGGGGTTATAGACCGGCACATACACCACGTCCGGCCGCGCGGGCTCGATGCGGATGACCGTGGTGCCGCCCGAGGACGGCACGGTGGTGACCGTCTGCTCCGGCCCGGAGGTCAGGTTGCCGGCCGCCTGGGCCCGCGACCGCAGCACCTGGACCTGGTCCATCAGCGCATCCTGTTGCGACAGGAAGACGTCGCCCAGGCGCGTGGTCCAGCTCAGGCGTTCGTTCATCATGTCCAGCACGTTGGGGAAGGCGACCAGCGACTTGACGCTGGGATCCCAGTCCTGGTTCTGCATCGCACCTTCCAGGTCCGCGCCCGTCACGTTGGGATGGTCCTTCTGCCAGCGGGCAGCCTCGACCACTTCCAGCGGATAGGTGGAGGCCATCAGGATCTGCGACAGCAGCGCGTCGGGATACAGCGCGATGGGCGCGACCAGTTGCTCCAGCTCCGCGGGTTGCGCGACGCCGTTGCGGGTCGATGCCGTGGTCTGGGCCGCGACGGGAACCGGCAGGCCGGCCACGGTGGAAAAGGCGGCGGCCATGCACAAGACGATTTTCGATACGGAAGCCATGACGGGCCCCCCATTTGGCGGAAATACACAGGTATTCGACCGCCGGAAAACGAAAAAAGCCAGGGTGGACCTGGCTTTTTTTTGAAACAACGGGCTTACAAGCCCTGAAACCTATTTCGATCGATTACCGGTTCCGGAAATTGTCGTGACAGGCCTTGCAACTGGCGGCGGCCGCGCCGTACGCGGTCCGCACCTGGGCCAGATCGCCGGTGTCGGCCGCCGCCACCAGCTTGTCGATATCGCCGTGCAGACGCTCCTGGCCCTGCTTGAACCTGGCGTTGTCGGACCAGACCGCGGGCTTGGCGCCGCCGCCTTCGGTTCCCGGGCCGAATGCGCTCCACGGCAGTTTGGACATCATGGCCACGATGGCCACGTCGGCCTTCACCTGGGCCGGGTCGTAGGGCTGCTGGCCGCGCACGACCGGCGCGATGCGGCCGAAGTGGTTGGACATCACGGTAAGCGCCGACTGGCGATACTTGACGGCGTCCTCGGGCTTGGCGAACTGGGCGGCGGCGGTGGCGGGCAGCAGCATGGGGGCGGCAGCGATACAGGCGACGGACAGTACGCGCAAAAGTCTCTTCATCAGGGGCTCCTGGGTAGGACGGACGGGGGAGGGTCTACCGGACGATAGACCGGTCGGACAACGATTCCAACGTGTTCGATGCGCGCGGCGCGCCAGGGTTCCCGGGATGTGGGCGCCGGCGCCCACATCCCGGCGGGCTACGACAGCTCGCGGGCGAGCTTGGCCGCCAGGCCGATGTAGTTGCGCGGGGTCATCGCCAGCAAACGGGCCTTGGGCTCGTCGGGCAGGTCCAGCCCCAGGATGAATTCGCGCAGCGCCTCTTCGCTGATGCCCTTGCCCCGGGTCAGCGCCTTCAATTGCTCGTAGGGCTGCGGCAAGCCATAGCGCCGCATGACGGTCTGCACGGGTTCGGCCAGCACTTCCCAGCAGGCGTCCAGGTCGGCGTCGATGGCCGCGCCGTTGATCTCCAGCTTGTCGAGCCCGCGCACGCAGGCGTCGTAGGCCACCAGGCAGTAGCCGAAGGCCACGCCCAGGTTGCGCAGCACGGTGGAGTCGGTCAGGTCGCGCTGCCAGCGGGAAACGGGCAGCTTGTCGGCCAGGTGGCGCAGCGTGGCGTTGGCGAGCCCCAGGTTGCCTTCGGAGTTCTCGAAGTCGATGGGGTTGACCTTGTGCGGCATGGTGGACGAGCCGATCTCGCCTTCCTTCAGGCGCTGCTTGAAATAGCCCAGCGCGATGTAGCCCCAGATGTCGCGGTTCACGTCGAGCAGGATCACGTTGGCCCGCGCCACGGCGTCGAACAGCGCGGCCATCCAGTCGTGCGGTTCGATCTGGATGGTGTGGCGGTTCTGCGTCAGGCCCAGGCCCTGGAGCACCTTGGCGCTGAAGGCTTCCCAGTCGATCTCGGGATAGGCGGACAGGTGGGCGTTGAAGTTGCCGGTGGCGCCGTTGAGCTTGGCCAGCGGCTCCACGCGCTCGATCTCGGCGATGGCCCGGCCCAGGCGCGCCGCCATGTTGGCGAATTCCTTGCCCATGGTGGTGGGACTGGCGGGCTGGCCGTGGGTACGCGACAGCAGCGGCTGGTCGGCATGCTGTTCGGCCAGGGCCACCAGCTTGTCGTAGGCCTTGCGCAGCGCCGGCACGAGGGCCTGGTCGCGCGCGGCGCGCAGCATCAGCGCGTGCGAGGTGTTGTTGATGTCTTCCGACGTGCACGCGAAGTGGATGAACTCGGCCGCGGCGGACAGCTCGGCGTTGTCGGCCACTTTTTCCTTGAGCCAGTACTCCACCGCCTTCACGTCATGGTTGGTGGTGCGCTCGATGTCCTTGATGCGGGCGGCGTCGGATTCGGAGAATTCCGCCACCAGTTCCGCCAGCCGCTGGCGCGCAGCAACGGAGAAGGGTTGCAATTCGGGCAGTCCCGCGTCGGACAGCGCCACCAGCCACGCGACCTCGACCTGCACCCGGTGATGCATGAAGCCGGCTTCGGACAAGAGCGGGCGCAGGAGCGCGCCGCGGCTGGCATAGCGGCCGTCCAGCGGCGACAATGCATTGAGGGGGGTCAGCTGGTCGGAAGTCTTCATAAGCGCTTGAAAGTAAAAAGAAATTGTAGCACCGCAGCATATCCGGGGACGGGTCCGGATGGTATACTCCGCGGCCCATCCATGCCCGCCGGCCGGCCCTGATTTTAGGACCACCCGGCTCTTGCTCTATGAAACTTATCGGCTCGTTGGCCAGCCCCTTCGTCCGCAAAGTCCGCATCGTCCTGGCAGACAAGAAACTCGACTACCAGTTCGAGCAGGAAAACGTGTGGGCGGCGGACACCCGCATCCAGGACTCCAACCCGCTGGGCAAGGTCCCCTGCCTGATCATGGAGGACGGCGGCGCGGTCTTCGATTCCCGCGTCATCGTCGAGTACCTGGATACGATCACGCCCGTCTGCCGGCTGCTGCCCCCCTCGGGCCGCGAGCGCTCCGAGGTCAAGTGCTGGGAAGCCCTGGCCGACGGCCTGCTGGACGCCGCCGTGCTGATCCGCGCCGAATATACCCAGCGCCCCGAGGCGCTGCGCAGCGAGAGCTGGATCGCGCGCCAGCAGGGCAAGATCGACGCCGCCTTGGATGCCATGGAAACCGGCCTGGGCGAAAAGCCCTTCTGTGCCGGCAACAGCTACACGCTGGCCGACGTCGCGGTGGGCTGCGCGCTGGGCTACCTGGACTTCCGCTACCCCGAGCGCGACTGGCGCGACGGCCATCCGAACCTGGCCCGCCTGGCCGAAAAACTGGCGCAGCGCCCTTCCTTCGCCGACACCGATCCGCGCCGGGGCTGATCCCGGCCCGTCCGCTCCGCGCTGCTATGCTTGACTCCGTTGCAGCCCCAAGGAGTCTCGCATGTCCTGGTTTGCCCCCCGATACACCACGTTATGGCTGGCCGTCCTGGGCACCGCGGGCTTCGGCCTGCTGGCCGCGGACGACGCGGACTGGGGCATCCCGGCGCTGATATTCGCGGCGCTGCTGGCGCTGGGTATCGTCGATCTCCTGCAGCGCAAGCACGCCGTCCGCCGCAACTATCCCATCCTGGGCAACCTGCGTTTCCTGTTCGAATTCATCCGTCCCGAACTGCGCCAGTACTTTTTCGAGGACGACACCAAGGCCGCGCCGTTCTCGCGCAACCAGCGCTCCATCGTCTACCAGCGCGCCAAGCAGGACATCGACAAGCGCCCGTTCGGCACCCAGGAAGACGTGTACGAACGCCGCTACGAATGGATCAACCACTCGATGGCCCCGGTGCACATCGAGAACTTCGATTTCCGCGTGGCGGTGGGCGGACCGGACTGTACCCAGCCCTACAGCGCCTCGATCTTCAACATCTCGGCCATGAGCTTCGGCGCGCTGTCCGCCAACGCGGTGACGGCGCTCAACACCGGCGCCCGCAAGGGCAATTTCGCGCACGACACCGGCGAAGGCGGCATCAGCCGCTACCACCGCGCGCCGGGCGGCGACCTGGTCTGGAACATCGGCTCCGGCTACTTCGGCTGCCGCGACGCGGACGGCAGCTTCAGCGAGGAAGCCTTCGTGGCCAACGCCACCTCGCCGCAGGTGCGCATGATAGAAATCAAGCTGTCACAAGGCGCCAAGCCGGGCCATGGCGGCATCCTGCCGGGCGCCAAGGTCACGCCCGAGATCGCCGAGGCGCGGGGCGTGCTGGTGGGCGTGGACTGTAATTCTCCCTCGCGCCACGGCGCCTTCTCCACGCCCATCGGCCTGATGCAGTTCGTGGCGCGCCTGCGCCGGCTCTCGGGCGGCAAGCCCGTGGGCTTCAAGCTGTGCGTGGGCCATCCCTGGGAATGGTTCGCCATCGTCAAGGCCATGCTGCAAACCGGCATCACGCCCGACTTCATCGTGGTGGACGGCGCCGAAGGCGGAACCGGCGCGGCGCCCGTGGAATTCACCGACCACGTCGGCGTGCCGCTGCAGGACGGCCTCCTGCTGGTCCACAACACCCTGGTCGGCGTGAACCTGCGCGACCGGATACGCATAGGCGCCTCGGGCAAGATCATCACCGCCTTCGACATCGCTCGCACGCTGGCGCTGGGCGCCGACTGGTGCAACAGCGCGCGGGGCTTCATGTTCTCGCTGGGTTGCATCCAGGCCCAGGCCTGCCATACCGACCGGTGCCCCACGGGCGTCACCACGCAGGATCGGCTGCGACAACAGGCGCTGGTGGTGCCGGACAAGGCCGAGCGGGTCTACAACTTCCACCGCAACACCCTGCGCGCCCTGAGCGAACTGGTGTCGGCCGCGGGCCTGGACCATCCATCCAAGCTGAGCGCCGAGCACATCGTGCGCCGGATATCGGGCAACGAAGTCAAGCTGCTGGCCAGCCTCTTTCCCTTCCTGAAGCGCGGCGAGCTGCTGGCCGGCACGCCGCCCTACGAGGTCTACCGGAAATACTGGCCCATGGCCCAGGCCGAGTCCTTCGAGGCCATGCTGCCCCAGACCCAGGCCGCTTCCTGACCGCGGCCGCCTACCCCTCGCTCCCCTTCCGGCCGCCCGGCAGGAAGGCAGCGACGGTCTCTGATGAGAATGAAAAAAGCCACCTGAATGAACGGTGGCTTTTTTCATGGCGTCGCAGCTACGGATATCAGGCTTCGGCCGTGACCGGGTTGCGCAGCAGGCCGACCTTCTCGATCTCGATCTCCACCACGTCGCCCGGCTTCATCCAGACCTGCGGATTGCGTGCCTGGCCCACGCCGGCGGGCGTGCCCATGACGATCACGTCGCCCGGCTCCAGAGTCAGCACTTCGGTCAGCAGCTCGATGGTCTCGGGGATGTCGAAGATCATGTCGCTGGTGTTGGCATCCTGCATGACCTGGCCGTTCAGGCGGCACTTGATCGACAAGCCCTTGGCTGCGGCAGGCAGCTCGTCGGCGGTGACCAGGTGCGGGCCGAAGGCGCCCGTGGCGTCGAAGTTCTTGCCGATGGTCCACTGCGGCGTGCGCTTCTGGTAGTCGCGCACCGAAATGTCGTTGAAGCAGGCATAGCCGAACACGAGGTCCATGGCCTGGTCGCGCTTGACGTGGCGGCCGGCCTTGCCGATCACCACGGCCAGCTCGGCCTCGTAGTCGAACTTGTCGGACACGCGCGGACGCACCGTGGGTTCGCCATGGGCCAGCAGCGAGGTGGCGCCGCGGAAGAAGAACCAGGGGTATTCGGGCTTGTCGCGGCCGCCTTCCTTGGCGTGGTCGAAGTAGTTCAGGCCCAGGCAGATGATCTTGCCGGGGCGGGGCACCACGGGCGCGTAGGCGATCGAGTCGGCCGGCAGGCGCGGAGCCGACGACGCGATGGCGGCCTTGGCAGCGGCCTGGAGGTCGACGCCGGCCTGCAGCGCGGCACCCAGGTCCGCCGGGACCTGCGGCTGGGCCTGGTTCAGGTCGATGATGCCGTCATCGGCCAGGACGCCCAGGCGCACGGCGCCATCTTTGCGGAAACTCACGAATTTCATCTCTAACTCCGATAGTGGGGTGAAAACGCGCGTGCCTGCACGCGCAAAGACGCCTGCCCCGCGGGGCGGTCATTCCTTCGGCTTCGCCATTTTATATACATTTTCTCGGAACGCAATTTTTTATACATATTTTATTCCAAGACGGTGTTTTATACACTTTCATATAAAATCCACCGGCCGGCACCCACGCACGGCCGCCCCGCAACGGGCTTCATGGAGTTCTCGTGGCTAAGACCCCCGCCCCACCGGCCGATCCCGGCGCCCCCGCCGCCACCCTGGCCACCTCGCTGTACGACCGCATGCGCGCCGATCTGCTGGCGGGCCGGTTGCTGCCGCCCGGGCGCAAGCTGCAGATCGAATTCCTGAGCCATCACTACGGCGCCGGCCAGACCCCCGTGCGCGAGGCGCTGAACCGGCTGACCGCCGACGGCCTGGTGGAGCAGCGCGACCAGCGCGGCTTCGCCGTGGCGGCGGTCAGCCCCGCCGACCTGGTGGAGATCACCAATACCCGCTGCTGGCTGGAAGAGATCGCCCTGCGCAAGTCCATGGCGTCGGGCTCCGCGCAATGGGAAGAGGACCTGGTCCTGGCCTTCCATCGCCTGTCCAAGACGCCACGCTCGCTGCGGGACGACCGCTTCGAGGCCAACCCGGAATGGGAACAGCGCCACCGGGCCTTCCACCGGGCGCTGATAGGCGGGTGCGGGTCGCGCTGGCTGATCGGCTTCTGCGAACAGCTGGCGGACCAGTTGTACCGCTATCGCCAGTTGTCGGTGCAGAAGATCTTCCCGGACCGTCCGATCCAGGCCGAACACGAGGCCTTGATGGAAGCCATCACGGCGGGCGACGCCGATCGGGCCGTCGAACTGCTGACCGAGCACTACCAGAAGACCGCGCGGATCGTGCTGGATGACCCCGAGGCCTTCGAGGGATAGCCGGCCGCGCCGGCGCCCCCCTTTGATAAAATCCCCCATGGATCCGAACGAGTACCCTCCATGGTCTGGACGCCCCGAGTCACCGTCGCCGCCGTGATCGAGCGCGACGGCAAGTTTCTGGTCATCGAGGAAGACACCGGCGACGGCGTCAGGCTGAACCAGCCGGCCGGCCACCTCGAAGCCGGCGAGTCGCTCGAGTGCGCCGTCAGGCGCGAAACCCTGGAAGAGACCGCGCATCCCTTCGTACCGTCGGGATGGTTGGGCACGTACCTGTGGCGCCCCGAAGCCGCCGATGCGCCGACTTTCCTGCGCTTCGCTTTCGTGGGCGAGGCAGGCCAGCCGATTCCCGGCCGCGCCCTGGACGAAGGCATACGCCGCGCGTTCTGGATCTCCGCCGACGAACTGCGCGCCCGGCAGGCCGAGCACCGCAGTCCGCTGGTCATGCGCTGCGTGGACGACTATCTGCGCGCGCGGGCGTCGGGCCGGCCGTGGCTGGCGCTGGACGCGCTCTACACACATACGGCAATCGTGGATACGCATCATGGCAAGCAGTAAGGGACGCATCGTAGTGGGCATGTCCGGCGGCGTGGATTCGTCGGTCAGCGCCTGGCTGCTGAAACAGCAGGGCTACGAGGTGGTCGGCCTCTTCATGAAGAACTGGGAGGACGACGACGATTCCGAGTACTGCTCGACCCGCCAGGACTGGCTGGACGCCGCCAGCGTGGCCGACGTGATCGGCATCGACATCGAGGCGGTGAACTTCGCCGCCGAATACAAGGACCGCGTGTTCGCGGAATTCCTGCGCGAATATTCGGCCGGCCGCACGCCCAACCCCGACGTGCTGTGCAACGCCGAGATCAAGTTCAAGGCCTTCCTGGACCATGCCATGCGCATGGGCGCCGAACACATCGCCACCGGCCACTACGCGCGCGTGCGCCGCGTCGAGTCGGGACCGCAGGCGGGCCGCCATCAATTGCTCAAGGCCCTGGACGGCACCAAGGACCAGAGCTATTTCCTGCACCGGCTGAACCAGGAACAACTGTCGCGCACGGTGTTCCCGCTGGGCGAGATCCGCAAGACCGAGGTGCGGCGCATCGCTCATGAGCTTGGCCTGTCCAATGCCGCCAAGAAGGACTCCACCGGCATCTGCTTCATTGGCGAACGCCCGTTCCGCGAGTTCCTGAACCGCTACCTGCCCACCCAGCCCGGCCCCATCCTGACGTCCGAAGGCCAGCGCGTGGGCCGGCACGTCGGGCTGTCGTTCTACACGCTGGGCCAGCGCAAGGGCCTGGGCATAGGCGGCGTGAAGGGCCGCCAGCAGGAGGACGGCACCGCGGACGCCTGGTACGTGGCGAAGAAGGACCTGGCGTCCAACACGCTATACGTGGTGCAGGGCCACGACCATCCCTGGCTGCTGAGCCACGCCTTGCAAGCCCAGCAAGCCTCCTGGATCGCCGGCGAGCCCCCCGCCCCCGGCACCTACGGCGCCAAGACCCGTTACCGCCAACCCGACGCCGCCTGCACGCTGCAGCACGCCCAGGGCGAAGCCTTCGAGCTGGGCTTCCCCGAAGCGCAGTGGGCCGTCACCCCGGGCCAGTCCGCCGTCCTCTACGATGGCGAAGTCTGCCTGGGCGGCGGAATCATTGCCCTCCCCTCTTGCCCTTCGGGCGCCCGCTGAAGGGGGCGGCGCAAGGGGCTACCTCAACCCCGGCATGTCGAAGCCCAGTTCCTCCAGCTTGCCGATCAGCTCCGCCTCTTGCTCCCCCGGCAGCTCGGTCAACGGCGGCCGCACGGCGCGCCAGGCCTGGTCTTGCGCGAAATAAGAGATGATCGCCTTCAGCGCCGGGATCATCGAATACTTCTGCACCAGTTCGCGAGTCTGGGTGACCTTCTGCTGCAGCGCTTCGGCGTCGGGACCCTGCCAGTTGGCGTAGAGCTGGCTGATGGGACCCGGGTTGATGTTGCCGGTGGCCGTGATGCAGCCCTTGCCGCCCGCGCGCAGGCCGCGCAGCAGCAGCGTTTCGCTGGCGGGGAAGACGTCGAAGCCGGTCGAGGCGAAGGCGTCGATGACGGACTTGGAGTAGTTCCAGTCGCCGGACGAGTCCTTCAGGCCCACGACGGTGTCGGGATAGGCCTTGATCAGGCGCTCGATCAGCGGCAGCGAGATCGGCACCTGCGACACGGGCGGGATGTGATACAGGTAGACGCGCAGCGCCGAGTCGCCGACGTTCTCGATGACCTGGCTGTAGTAGCGGAACAGGCCCTCGTCGGGCACGCTCTTGTAGAAGAACGGCGGCAGCATCAACACGCCGGCCGCGCCGTGCTTGACGGCGGCGGCGGTCAGTTGCGAGGCCTCGGGCACCGAGCAGGCGCCGGTGCCCGGCATCAGCTTGGCGCCGGGGATGCCGTCGGCGACGAGCCTGCCCATCAATTCGATCTTCTCGGTGGCCGACAGCGAGTTGGCCTCGCTGTTGGTGCCGAAGATGGCCAGGCCGGCGCAGCCGCTGTCGAGCAGCCACTGGCAATGGCGGGCGAAGCGGTCGGCATCGGGCAGCATGTCGGGCTGGAACGGCGTGACGACCGGGGCAAGCAGGCCTTGCAGGCGGGGAGGTGCGGACATGTCTCTCTTCCTTCTTACGGGGGGTTGATCATTCATGGGGCTGGGCGCCACGTTGGTCGATGAAACGGCAACCCCTCCAGGGCACAGCGGATCCGGCTCCGCCGGGCCGCCAGTGCCGCCCCTCGAGGGGCGCGCGCAAGCGCGTAGGGGTGGGCTCCATCCTCAGTGGGCTTGGATGCGTTGCAGGCGGGCCATCGCGTTGCTCATGTGGGCATGGGCGGCCTGCCGGGCGGCTGCGGGGTCGTGCGCGGCGATGGCCTCGTAGATGGCTTCGTGTTCCATCGTGATGTCGGTCAGCCAGCCGGCCAGCTCGCAATTGCGGCGGCTGATGGAAAGCTGGTTGCGGGTATGGCGTTCCAGGAACTCGAAGAAATCGTCGTAGACCGGGTTGTTGGCGGCGCGCGCGATGGCCCGGTGGAACAGGATGTCTTCCTCGACCCCGTCGCCGCCGCGCAGGCTGGCCTGGTTCAGGACTTTCAACGCCTGGCGGATCTCCTTGACCTGCGCCGGGGTCGCGCGGGCGGCTGCCAGGGCGGCGGCCTCGGTCTCCACGCCTATCCGCAGCTCGAACACCTGCTGCACGACGGCGTTCGCCTCTTGCCGCTCGCCGCCGATGCGGAACGGCCGGCCCGCTGGTGTGGCCGCGACGAAGGCCCCCAGCCCCTGGCGCGTCGTGACCAGGCCATCGGACTTCAGGCGCGCGATGGCCTCGCGCACCACGGTGCGGCTGACGCCGAAATCGGCGGCCAGGCGTTCTTCGGTGGGCAGGCGGCTGCCGGCCTCGCGCTCGCCCGACACGATCTGCGTGGCGAGCACTTCGCTGAGCTGCTCGGCCAGGTTGCTGCTGCGCAAGGGAGTCGATGACATGCGAAGGCGTGACCGGGGAAGGTTCAAAGCACACATATTGCCCGGTTATCATACAACCCGTCAACCTGGGGACGGCCGCCGGCCGGTGCTGCCGGCCCTGCCCGGCGCGGCCGATTTGACCGGGCATGCTAGGATGCTCCGGGCGACGCGAGGGGAATCGCCACAGGCCGCGCAAGACGGCAACGCCCTTGCGTTCGACCGCCACAACGCAACGAGGAGAATCTCATGAAGATTGGGGTCCCGACTGAAATCCGGCCGGGGGAGACACGTGTTGCCGCAACGCCGGAAACCGTGAAGAAAATGTCGGCAGGCGGCAACCAGGTACTGGTGCAGGCCGGCGCCGGACGGCTGGCCAGCTTCCCCGACGAAGCCTATGCCGCCGCGGGCGCCACGCTGGTGCCCGATGCCGCGCAGGTCTACGCGCAGGCCGAACTGGTGCTGAAAGTCCAGGCGCCGCAGGAGTCCGAGCTGGCGCAACTGCGCGCGGGCCAGATCCTGCTGGGCATGCTGAACCCCTTTGACGCCGAAGGCCTGGAGAAACTCGCCGCCACCGGCGTGACCGGCTTCTCGCTCGAGGCCGCGCCGCGCATCACGCGCGCGCAAAGCCTGGACGTGCTGTCCTCGCAGGCCAACATCGCGGGCTACAAGGCGGTCATCGTCGCGGCCGACCACTACGGCCGCTTCATGCCCATGCTGATGACCGCCGCCGGCACCGTCAAGGCCGCGCGCGTCGTCGTGCTGGGCGCCGGCGTGGCGGGACTGCAGGCCATCGCCACCGCCAAGCGGCTGGGCGCGGTGGTCGAGGCCTCGGACGTGCGGCCCGCCGCCAAGGAACAGATCGAATCGCTGGGCGCCAAGTTCATCGACGTGCCCTACGAGACCGACGAGGAACGCGAGATCGCCCAGGGCGTGGGCGGCTACGCCCGGCCCATGCCGGCGGCATGGATGGCGCGCCAGGCGGCGCTGGTGGCCGAACGCTGCAAGCAGGCCGACATCGTCATCACGACCGCGCTGATCCCGGGCCGCCCCGCGCCCGTGCTCGTCAGCGAGGAAACCGTGGCCGGCATGAAGCCGGGCTCGGTCATCGTCGACCTGGCGGTGGAACGCGGCGGCAACTGCCCGCTGTCCCGGCCCGACCAGGTGGTCGAGGCGCACGGCGTGAAGATCGTCGGCTACACCAACCTCGCCGCGCAGGTGGCCACCGACGCGTCCGCCTTGTACGCCCGCAACCTGCTGGACTTCCTGAAGCTGGTGGTCGCCAAGGATGGCGCCCCCGCCATCCAGCGCGAAGACGAGATCGTTGCCGCCTGCATGGTGTGCGATGCCAACCGCGTGCTGAGGAACAAGTAATGGAACTCATCGACCACACCATCATCAACCTCATCATCTTCGTGCTGGCCATCTACGTGGGCTACCACGTGGTCTGGAACGTCACTCCCGCCCTGCACACCCCGCTGATGGCCGTCACCAACGCCATCTCCGCCATCATCATCGTCGGCGCCATGCTGGCCGCGGCGCTGACCGACACCGGCCTGGGCAAGGCCATGGGCGTGCTGGCCGTCGCGCTGGCCGCGGTCAACGTGTTCGGCGGCTTCCTGGTCACGCGGCGCATGCTCGAGATGTTCCGCAAGAAGCCCAAGGCCGCGCCGGCCGACGCCGCCAAGCAGGAGGCCCGCTGATGCTATCGCTCAACGTCGTCACCCTGCTCTACCTGGTCGCCTCGGTGTGCTTCATCCAGGCGCTCAAGGGCCTGTCGCACCCCACGACCTCGCGCATGGGCAATACCTTCGGCATGGTCGGCATGGCCATCGCCGTGCTGACCACCGCCGCGCTGATCGGCAAGCTTGCCGCCGAGCCGCTGGCCGGCCTGGGCTGGGTCGTGCTGGGCCTGCTGGTCGGCGGCACCGCCGGCACCATCATGGCCAAGCGCGTGGAAATGACCAAGATGCCCGAGCTCGTGGCCTTCATGCACAGCATGATCGGCCTGGCCGCGGTGTTCATCGCCATCGCGGCGGTGGCCGAGCCGCATGCCTTCGGCATTGCCGATCCGGGCATCCCCATTCCCACCGGCAACCGCATCGAGCTGTTCATCGGCACCTTCGTGGGCGCGATCACCTTCTCCGGATCGGTCATCGCCTTCGGCAAGCTGTCGGGGCGCTACAAGCTGCGCGTGTTCCGTGGCGCGCCGGTGGTGTTCGCCGGCCAGCACATGCTGAACCTGCTGCTGGCCGTCGTCATGGTCGGATGCGGCATCTGGTTCGCGGTCACCCAGGAGTGGACCCCGTTCGTCATCATGACGGCCATCGCCTTCGTGCTGGGCGTGCTCATCATCATCCCCATCGGCGGCGCCGACATGCCCGTCGTGGTGTCGATGCTGAACAGCTACTCCGGGTGGGCGGCGGCCGGCATCGGCTTCTCGCTCAACAACCCCATGCTGATCATCGCCGGCTCGCTGGTGGGCTCGTCGGGCGCGATCCTGTCCTACATCATGTGCAAGGCGATGAACCGGTCGTTCTTCAACGTGATCCTGGGCGGCTTCGGCGGCGACGCCTCGGCGGCCGGCGCGGCGGGCGAACAGCAGCAGCGCAGCGTCAAGTCGGGCAGCCCCGACGATGCCTCCTTCATGCTGACCAACGCCGAGACCGTGGTGATCGTGCCGGGCTACGGCCTGGCCGTGGCGCGCGCACAGCATGCGCTGAAGGAACTCACCACCAAGCTGACCGAGAAGGGCGTGAACGTGAAGTACGCGATCCATCCGGTGGCCGGCCGCATGCCGGGGCACATGAACGTGCTGCTGGCGGAAGCCGAAGTGCCGTATGACCAGGTGTTCGAAATGGAGGACATCAACTCCGAGTTCGGCCAGGTCGACGTGGTGCTGGTGCTGGGCGCGAACGACGTGGTGAACCCCGCCGCGAAGAACGATCCCAAGTCTCCCATCGCGGGCATGCCCATCCTCGAGGCCTACAAGGCACGCACCATCATCGTCAACAAGCGGTCGATGGCGGCGGGCTACGCGGGCCTGGACAACGAGCTGTTCTATCTCGACAAGACCATGATGGTGTTCGGCGACGCGAAGAAGGTCGTCGAGGACATGGTCAAGGCGGTCGAGTAGTACCCGCCGTCCTGCCGCCCTGAAAAAGCGCGCGCAGGACGGCAATCAACGCCATCGGCTGGTCCAGCATCAGGTAATGGTGGGCCTGTGGCACGACCACGGGCCCACGCCCATGCCGCAGATGCGCCACGATGCGCTCGGCGTCCTCCTGCCGGATGACACTGCTGAATTCCCCCCGCACGTAGTCCACGGGAATCTCCAGGCCGGCGAGCAGTTCCGACATGTCTCCCTCGTGCGGGCCCGGCGGCAGGTGGGGATCGAATTTCCACAGCCAGCCGCCCTGCTGCCGCCTGAGCGCATGGCGGGCGACGTGATCGACCAGGAACGCGTTGTCGCAGGGTTGCGGCGGCGTCAGCCGGTACCGGGCGCGCGCGCTGGCGAAGTCCGGATACGGTTCGAGCCGGGGACGCCTGGGCGGCGCGGCGTGGCTGGGTGGACTGTCGGCCAGGCGGCAGATGCTGTCCACCGCCACGACGTGCCGGATCCGGTCGGGAAAATCCGCGGCGGCGCGCAGGGCGCGTGCGCCGCCGAAGCTATGCCCCACCACGACCGCCGGCCCCAGCGCCGCATGCTCGATCACGGCGCCGATGTCGGCCGCGAAGCCCTGCGCGGTGTAGGCGGCACGGTGGCCGCTGTCGCCCATGCCCGACAAGTCCATGGACACGACCCGGAAGGCGTCGGCGAAGTACGGGGCGATGAAATCCCAGTAGCGGGCGTGCGCGCGGTAGCCGTGCACGAACAACAGGCCGGGCTTGTGGGTGTGCTCGAGCCCCCAGGCCAGATAGTGCAGGCGCGCGCCATCGGCCATGACCCAGCATGATTCGGCCGGCCGGGCCATGGCGCGCAGATACCAGTCGGGTCCGGCCGAGGGCGCCGCCGCTTCGCTCGCCTGCACCGCTCAGTCCAGGCGGGCTCGGGGTTGCGCGCCGGCGGCATTGAGGACGGATGCATGGCGGCTGGACGCGGCGATGTCCAGGCGGGCCTGGGCGACCTCTTGCATATGCCGGGCGATGGTGGCGCGGCGCTCGGCCAGCACCAACCGCTTGGTCAGGCGATTGGCATGGAAGGAATTGCCTGCCAGCTTGCGCGCCAGCGCCAAGGCTTCGGCATAGGGATCGGCGGCGACCCGGTTCACCAGGCGGATGGCCTGCGCTTCTTCGGCCGAGTAGGCCCGGCCGGTCAGCATGATCTCGAGCGCGGCCGCTTCGCCCACCAGGCCGGGCAACGTGATGTCGCTGATGCCGGATAGCATGCCGTGTTCGACTTCGGGGAAGGACAGGCGCGCGTCCGGGCCGGCGATGCGCAGATCGCAATGGATGGCCAGCGTCAGGCCAAAACCGATGACATAGCCATGCAGGGCGGCGACCACGGGCTTGGTGAGTTCCACGCCCACGGACGGAATCGCGTTGGCCAGGATGTCGGTGCCGACGGTGCCGCCGGTCTCTTTCATCGCCTTGAAATCGGAGCCGGCCGAGAATGCCCGGGGGCCTGCCCCCCGCATCACCACGGCCCGGACCTCGTCACGCGCCTCGGCCTGCCGCCATATGCCCGCCAGCGCCTGCTTGTGCGCGGCGTCCAGCGCATTCAGCCGCTCGGGACGATTCAGCGTGACGACGAACACGCCATCGCCCATGCCTTCGAATTCGATGCTCATCGATTGCTCCGCCGTGCCCCGGTTGCAAGGCACATCCTGGACGATTTTAGGAAGAGTTTGTATAGAGCACAACTTGTGTTTATTATGAACATATCGCCCTTCATCGCCCGCCATGAGCATCCCCGCGCTTCTCGAACAAGCCCGCCGGGCCTGGCCCGACCGCTGCGCCCTGATCGACGCGGACAGCGGCCGAAGCTACGGCTTTCCCGAACTGGTGGGCGAAGTGTTCGCCTTCTCGCACCGGCTGCTCGCGGCGTTCGACACCCGGCCGGGCGACCGCGTCGCGCTGCTGGGAGACGCAACGCCGGCTTTCCTGTTCGCCGACTATGGCGTGATGAGCGCGGGCCGCGTCCGGGTATCGCTGGACCCTGCCCTCGACCCGGCCGAACACCTCGCCCAGTTGCACGACTCCGGCGCGAAGGTGCTGCTGTACTGCCCGTCGCACGCCGACCGGGTGCAGGCGCTGCGACCGGGCCTGCAGGACTGCGGCATCGATGCCCGTCCGCTCGACAGCCTGGCGGGCGAAGCCGGGGCGGCCACGACCGGCCTGCATCCACCTGTCCCATGCGAACCGGACCGGATCGCGGCGCTGAACTACACGGGCGGCACCACGGGCATGCCCAAGGCCGTCGTGCATACGCACGGCAGCTATGCAGCGGCCCTTCACAACATCGTGGCGGCGCGCCGGCCATGGACGGGCGACCGGATGCTGAACATGCGGCCGCTCTGGCCGATCGCGGCGATATCGCTGCTGGCCCATCTGCTGCAAGGCGGCACGCTCATCCTCGGCGGCCATTTCGAGCCCCGGCGCTTTCTCGAGCTGGCGGCGCGATACCGGCCGACCTGCACATCGCTGGTCCCCACGCACCTGGTCCGCATCCTCAGGGTGCTGCCCGACGTGCACGTCGATCTCGGCTCGCTGGCCTGCATCGAAATCGGCGCCGCCGCCATGCCGCCGGAACTGTTCGAGCAGGCAGTGGCCGCCTTCGGTCCCGTTTTTTCCGTCATCTATGGGCTGACCGAAGCACCGTGGACCTGCTATCGGCCGCCGTCCGCCGCCTCCGAACTGCTGGCCGATCCGGCCGGCACGCTGGGACTGGTCGGCCCCACGACCGACCGCGCCGAAATCGCCATCGGCGACGGCCGTACCGTCCTGCCCGCGGGCACGGTCGGCGAAGTGCTGATACGCGGCGGCCACGTCATGCAAGGCTATTGGAACCAGCCGGAGCTGACGGCTGCCGTGCTGGACGGCGCATGGTTCCACACCGGCGACCTGGGCTGTCTCGACGTCCGGGGCCGATTGCGCATACAGGGACGAGCCAAGGCCATCATCCGCACGGGCGGTAAATCGGTGCAGCCGGCCGAGGTGGAGCAGGTGCTGTGCAGCCATCCTTCGGTGCTCGAAGCCGCGGTCGTCGGCATCGCGGACCCCGAGTGGGGAGAAATCGTCGCCGCCGCCATCGTCGCGCGGCCCGGCTCCCGCCCCAGCCCCGACGAGCTGGCGGCGTTCTGCCGGGAACGCCTGTCCGCGCACAAGCGCCCCAAGCGCACGGTGTTCATGGACGCCCTGCCGCGCTCCCATTACGGTAAAGTGTTGACCCGGAAGGTCCAGGACGCGATCGCCGCCGCCCGCCAAGACTGAACTCCCTTTAGCGTGAACAGGCCCTAGCCTTGCAGACGACGCCAGAACACCGCCAGCCGGATGCCGACGGCACCGGACGGGTGCAATCCATAGACCGCGCCTTCATGGTGCTGCGCGAACTGGCCAGCACGCCCCAGGGCGCCACGGCGCTGGACCTGTCGCGCCGCACGGGCATAGAACGGACCACCGTCCATCGCCTGCTCAAGACACTCGTGCACTGGGACATGGTCACGGCCGACGACGGCGCCTATGCCTTGGGCCCCGAGTGCCTGCTGTTCGCCACGGCGCACGCCAGCCGGCTCAACGTGCGGCGCGCCGCGCTGCCCTACGCGGTCGAACTGCAGGAGAAAGTCCTGCACGGCCGTTCCGCGCTGGTGTCGATCTCGGTGCCGGCGCGCGACCGGGTCATCATCGTCGAACGCATCTGGACGCCGCGCACGCCGATGAACGTCATCATCGATATCGGCAACCAGTTCCCCATCGACGATTGCGCCAGCGGCAAAGCCATCCTGTCCACGTATGCCGACGACCTGTGCCTGGCCACGCTGGGCCAGGCCCGTTTCGACAAGGTCCGCCCCGCGCTGCGGAAAATCCGCCAGGCAGGGGGATTCTGCGCCACCGTGGGCCAGTACAAGCGCGGGCTGGCCTCGCTCGCCTGCCCCTTCCACGGACGAAGCCCGGCGGCGCTCGGCGCCATCGTCGTCTCCGGACTGGACCTGGATGACTGCCTGGACACGGGCTCGTCGCTGGCACAGCACCTGTACCGAGCGTGCGAGAACGTCTCGTCCGCGCTCCAGCACGGCTGACGCCGCGCGGCCGTCAGGCCGCCGGGTAGCGGCGCGGCCGCAGTCCCGCCTGGAACCAGTTGATCAGCGATACGCCGTCGAACACCGGAATGCCGAAGCGCTCCGCGATGTCGGCGCTGAACGGCGTCATGTTGGCGCACTCGGACACGATGGCGCCGACGTCCGGATGGCGGTCCAGCAGCCGCTCGGCGGCCTGGAGCACCTCGACACGCATCGCCTCGTGGCGCGGCACGACATCGCCCGACTTGATGGCGGTGACGAATACCGAGTCGGCCGGCATGCCCTCGACGGGCGTGCCGGCATCCACGCCCACCGCCTCCAGGTGCGAGGCATGCAAGCTCTCCTTGCTGAAGGTCAGTATCCCCACCCGCTTGTCCGGCGCGATCAGGCGCTGCGCCAGCGGAACCTGGAGCAGGCTGCTGGAGGCCACGGGCACGCCGCAGGCCGCCGCCAGTTCCCGCTGGTACAAGGCCAGGAAACCGCAAGTCGTGGCGATGCCGTCGACGCCGCCGGCGACCAGGTCCCGCGCCGCGGCCTTGAAGTCGTCCAGCAACCCCGAGGATTCCAGCGCCATCATCTTGTCCGGCGTCGCGCCTTCGACGATGCGGTACTGCACGGGGAAGTCCCAGGTACCCGCATGGCCGACATCGCCCGGCAGGCGGCAAAACCCGGTCTTGACCATCAGGATGCCGACGGTCACGCCGTGGAAAGTCTTCTTGCGTCCAGCCACCGTTGTTCCCCCGTCCCGATCACTTGGGTTCGATCTTCGCATCCGCGACAGCCTGCGCGTACTTCTTGCTTTCCTGCCGGACATAGTCGCCGAACTGCTTGCCCGTGACCGTGCCGGCAACCATCCCCTGCTTGTCCAGCCAGGCCTTGAATTGCGGCGATCCCAGCACCTTCGTCAAGCCAGCCTGGATACGCCTGGACACGGCTTCGGGCATGCCGGCGGGGCCCCACATGCCGTACCACGAGACGAAGTCCATGTCGGGCACGCCAGCCTCGCCCAGGGTGGGCACCGAAGGCAACAGCGCGCTGCGGCGCTCGCCCGTGACGGCGATGGCCTTCAGGCGGCCGGTACTGACGAAGGGCAAAGTAGTCAGCACGGGATCCATGATCGCGCTCAACTGGCCGCCCACGATGTCCGTCAGCGCGGGGGCGGACCCCTTGTAGATCACCATCGGGATCGACGTGCCCGCCCGGACGTTGAAGGTTTCCATGGCCAGGTGGCCGCCGGAACCGAAGCCCCCCACGCCAAAGTTGATCTTGTCCGGATGCGCCTTGGCCTCTTTGATGAAATCGCCGACCGTGGCGATGCCGCTTTGCGGCGACACGACGAAGACCAGGGGTGTGCTGGCCACCATGCCGATGGGCGTGAAGTCCTTGTGCAGATCGAAGCGCTGCTTCTCTTTCATCACGAGCGGGTTGACGATGACCGTGCTGGCCGTCAGCAGCAGCACATGGCCATCGGGCTCGGCGCCGGCGACATATTCCGCGCCGATGTTGCCGGAGGCTCCCGCCCGGTTCTCGACCACCACCTGCTGCCCGAACTCCTCGGACAACTGCGCGGCAAGCGCGCGCGACAGGGCATCGACCGTTCCACCCGGAACATAGGGCGCGACGATTCGCACCGGCTTGACGGGGAACCCCTGCGCCGATGCCGTGCCCGCCGCAAGAGCAAGGACAGCCGCCGCGCCCGCCGCCATTCTCTTCATCATCATCATGAACGCTTCCTCTGGCCGATGGAAGGAGCCGGAGCATCTGCGGGGATGCATGCCGGCACCCTCGGTTGATTGTTCGCAATATGGACAATATGTGCGAATCACGGCTAGGTTATGCGCGACGCTCCGTCCGGTCAACGAATTTTTAGGAAGAGATTCATGGCGTCCGGAAATGAGGCGTCACGGCTCGGCCGACGTCGCGGGCAACAAGGCCGACAGCGTTTCCAGCGTGTCGGCCTCTTCCACCGGCTTGTCCTGCCGCCAGCGCAACATGCGCGGAAAGCGCACCGCGATGCCGCTCTTGTGGCGCGTGCTGCGCGCGATCCCTTCGAATCCCAGTTCGAACACCAGGGTCGGCAGTACGCTGCGGACCGGTCCGAAGGTCTCCTGCGTGGTCTTGCGCACGATGGCATCCACCTGGCGGATCTCGTCGTCGGTCAGGCCCGAATAGGCCTTGGCGAACGGGACCAGGCCGCGTCCGGGCGTTCCCGGAGGCGCGTCCCAGACGGCGAAGGTGTAGTCGGTGTAGAGGCTGGCGCGGCGGCCATGCCCCTTCTGGGCGTAGATCAGCACGGCGTCCACCGAATAGGGATCCACCTTCCATTTCCACCACAGCCCCACGTCCTTGCTGCGCCCCACGCCGTAGCTGCCGCCGGCCTGCTTGAGCATCATGCCTTCCACGCCGCGCTCGCGCGAGCTCTCGCGCAGCCGGGCGTAGTCTTCCCAGGAGCTCTCCAGCAGCAGCGGACTGGGCAGCAACCCGGCACTTCCGGCGTCGGCCAGCAATGCGTCCAATGCGGCGCGGCGCTCGCGCTGGGGCCGGGCGCGCCAGTCCTGGCCCTCCAGCTCCAGCAGGTCGTAGGCCAGCAACGCCACGGGTATGTCGCGCAGGATGCGCGGGGTCAGGGTCTTGCGGCCGATCCGCTGCTGCAATTGCGCGAAGGGCTGCACCCTGCCCTCCTTGTGGACCACGATCTCGCCGTCCAGGACGGTCCCTTCGGGCAAGGCCGCCGCGGCCTGGAGCAGCTCGGGAAAACGGTCGCTGACCAGTTCCTCGCCGCGCGACCACAGCCAGGCTCCGCCCGCGCGTCGCACCAGTTGCGCCCGGATGCCGTCCCATTTCCATTCCACCAGCCAATCGGCGGGCGGGCCCAGCAGCCGCTCGAAGTCGGCGATATCCGCCTGCAAGGGATGGGCGAGGAAGAACGGATACGGCATCCCGCTTTCCTGGCGGCCGGCAGGCGCCTCGGCCGCGATCAGCGCCAGATAGCCCTGGGCCGAGGGCAATGCGTTCAGGTCGGTATAGCCCACCATGCGCTGCGCGATCTCCTTCGCGTCCACGCCGGCCAGCTCGGCCAGCACGCGCGTCACCAGCAGCCGCGACACCCCCACGCGGAAGCTGCCGGTGATGAGCTTGGTGAAGACCAGCCGGCCACGCGTGTCGAGCCGGCTCCAGGCCTCCAGCAAGCGGGGCTTCAAGGGTCCGGGGTCCATGCCGCGCAGCGGCAACAGGCTGTGCTCCATCCAGGCGGCCAGGCTGGCATCGTCAGCGTGCGGCGTGTCGGGCAGCAACAAGGCGATGGTCTCGGCCAGGTCTCCCACGGCCTGGTAGCTTTCCTCGAACAGCCACTCGGGAACGCCGGCGGCCTCGCGCGCATATTCCTTCAGCAGCTTCGCGGGCACCAGTTGTCGCGGTTTGCCGCCGGCCAGGAAATACACCGCCCAGGCGGCATCGGCCGGCGGCGCATGGCGCAGGTAGTCGAGCATGGCCGCCCGCTTGCCCAGGCTGGAGGTCGTGGCGTCGAGCGCGGCATAAAGATCGACGAAGGCTTTCATGCGTCGTCCGCCGGTGTCGCCGGATCGCCGATGTCGCCATCCTCTTCGTCGCCATCCTCTTCGTCGCCGTACTCGGTGGCGAAGGTCTCGGCATCCAGGCCGCGCTCGCGCAGCCAGCGCACCATGGCGTGCGCGCTGCCATGGGTCACGAAGACCCGCTGCGCCCCGGTGGCCTCGATGGCGCGCTGCAAGGCCGGCCAGTCGGCATGGTCGGACAGCACGAAGCCGCGGTCCACGCCCTTGCGTCGCTGGTTGCCCCGCACCCGCATCCAGCCGCTGGCATAGCCGTCGGAATGATCCCCGAAGCGCCGGAGCCAGGGCGAGCCCTGGGCCGAAGGCGGCGCCAGCACCAACGCCCGCCGCAGCATGGACCGGTCGGCAACGTCGGTCACGCGCGGCGCGGCGGGCAAGTCGACGCCGCTGCGGCGATACGCGTCATTGAGCACGGCCACGGCGCCATGCGCGATGACCGGCCCGATGGCCGGGTCCACGCTGGCCAGGACGCGCTGCGCCTTGCCGAAGGCGTAGCAGAACAGCACCGAGGCGCGTCCCGCGTCGGCGTTCCGCCGCCACCAGTCGTCGACCTCGCTGAACAGCGC
Organism: Pigmentiphaga sp. GD03639; assembly: GCF_029845405.1. Lineage (NCBI taxonomy): Bacteria > Pseudomonadati > Pseudomonadota > Betaproteobacteria > Burkholderiales > Alcaligenaceae > Pigmentiphaga > Pigmentiphaga sp. GD03639. The sequence goes on along the minus strand of NZ_JAOCLR010000009.1, from coordinate 138,344 downwards.
CTCGCGGCCAGGCCAGCGATAGATGGGCAGGCCGAAGGTCGATTCGGTGATGAAGACATGGCAGCGCACCGGCTCGAAGGGTGCGCAGGTGGGATCGGCCTCGAGCTTGTAGTCGCCCGATGCCACCCAGACCTCGCCGCGATACTCGATGCGCACCTGGGCCGAGCCCAGCACGTGGCCGGCCGGATGCAGGGAAACCCTGACCCCGTTCATCTCCACCGCCTGCCCATAGTCCAGCGTCTGCAGCGGGATGTCGCCCAGGCGGATGCGCAGCACCTGTTCGCCCGCCGCGGCGGCCAGGTAGGCGCCGTGCCCCGCGCGGGCATGGTCGGCGTGGGCATGGGTGATCACCGCCCGTTCGACGGGGCGCCACGGATCGATATGGAAGCGCCCGGGCGGGCAGTACAGCCCGTCGCGGGTGGCGACGACGAGATCCATCGGCGGTTTCCGCATAAGCCAATAACCGGAAGATATGAGCGCCGCCGGGCGTACACAAGCCGGGGGTCGCAAGCGGATGGTTCGGTTCGTGAGCAGATGTGAACGAGCCGCTTGTACGCCGAGCTTCTGAGCAAATGCGAATTTCTTGGTTGGGTTCCGCGGATGGCTGGCTTATGGTGACAGCCTCGACATTCGGCAGCCCGCCATGCACTCGATACTGACCATTACCGGCAGCCCCTCGGCCGTCTCGCGCTCGACCCTGCTGGCCCAGACCCTGGACGCGCACCTGGAACAGGCGGGCTATGCCACCCGCTCGCTGAACGTGCGCGACCTGCCCGCCCAGGCCTTGCTGTCGGCCGACACCACCGACGCCCATATTGCCGCCGCGCTCCGGTCCCTGGCGCCGGTCGATGCCGTGATCATCGCCACGCCCATCTACAAGGCGGCCTACAGTGGAATACTGAAGACCTTCCTGGACCTGCTTCCCCAGACCGCGCTACAGGGCAAGGTCGTCCTGCCGCTGGCCACGGGAGGCTCGCCGGCCCACCTGCTGGCCGTGGACTATGCCCTGCGGCCCGTGCTGAACGCGCTTGGGGCGCGGCACATACTCAGCACGGTGTATGCCGCCGATGCGCAGATCACCGGCGACTCGGTCACAGGCTATCAACTCTCGCAGGACATCGCCGCCCGGCTGCTGGGCGGCTTGCGCGAGCTGAACGCAAGCCTGGGCGTGCGCGTCCCGCGCATCCAGCCGGTGGAAGTGCGGGAACGCCTGTACGCCTGACCCGTCACGGCGGGATCAATCGCCGACGATCTTGCGGTCCCGGATGATGGCGCCGAAACGCTTGGCGTCGTACTCGGCACGCTCGTGGAACTGCTCGGGCGTCATGGGCGCGGGGTCGCCGCCCAGGGCCACCAGGCGCTTGCGGAAGGCGGGCGTGCTCACGATCTTGTTGATCTCGGTATTGAGCTTGGTGACGATGTCCTTGGGCGTGCCGGCGGGCGCGTAGAAGCCGAACACGGTGTCGGCATCGAAGCCCTTCAGGCCCGCCTCGTCCAGCGTGGGCACGTTGGGGAACATGGGCGAGCGCGTCAGGCTGCCCACGGCCAGCATGTTGAGCTTGCCCGACTGCACGTGCTGCATGGCAATGCCCGGGTCGAAGGCGAAGTCGATCTGACCGGCCAGCAGGTCCACCAGCGCGGGCGCGGCGCCACGGTACGGGACATGGACGGCGCTCACGCCGGCCTGGCTCTGGAACATCTCCGCGGCCAGGTGGGGCGAGCTGCCATTGCCCGGCGTGCCGTAGGTCAGCTTGCCGGGATTGGCCTTCAGGTAGCCGATGAACGACTTGACGTCGGTGGGCAGCTTGCCCGGCTTGACCACCAGGAACACCTTGACCTTGGCGGCCGCGGCCACGGGCGCGAGGTCCTTGATCGGGTCGAAGGACATCTTGGGATAGATGTAGGGGTTGACTGACACCATGCCGCCGGAACTCATCAGCAGGGTGTAGCCGTCGGGCGCCGAACGGGCGACCGCCTCGCCGCCGATGTTGCCGCCCGCCCCGCCCTTGTTCTCGACCACCACGGGCTGGCCCAGCGCCTCTTGCAGGGGACCGGTGATGGCGCGCGCGATCTGGTCGGCGGCGCCGCCCGGCGGGAAGTTGACCACGACCTTCACGGGCTTGGTCGGATAGGCTTGCGCCACGGCGCCGAAGGCGACCGCGCATCCCAGCGCGAGCGCGCTCCACCTGGCCGCGAGGGCCGCTTTGCCTGCTTGACGGTTCATGTCTGTCTCCTGTTTTGTCATGAACGAACACGGATGCCCGCGTCCGCGCCCGGCCGCGACGGGCGCGAGCGGAGCGATCAGAACGGGTAGTGGCGCGGCGTGGTCTGCACGGTGATCCAGCGCAGTTCGGTGAACTCGTGGATGCCGGCGTTGCCGCCGAAGCGGCCGATGCCGCTGGCCTTGACACCGCCGAACGGCATCTGCGCCTCGTCGTGCACCGTGGGGCCGTTGACGTGGCAGATGCCCGACTCGATGCGCTTGGCCACTTGCATGGCACGCGCCACGTCGCGCCCGAACACGGCCGAGGACAGGCCGTACTCGGTGTCGTTGGCGCTGTTGATGGCGGCCTCGACGCCATCGACCCGCACTACCGCCTTGACCGGCCCGAAGGATTCCTCGCCGTAGATGCGCATGTCGGGCGTGACGCGGTCCAGGATGGTGGCGGGCATGAGCGTGTTCTCGGCCTTGCCGCCGCACACCAGCACCGCGCCCTTGGCCAGCGCGTCGTCGATCATGGCGTTGCAGCGTTCGACGGTAGCCATGTCGACCACCGATCCCAGCACCGCGGGACCCTTGCGCGGATCCTGCAGCGGCAGCGACTTGGCCTTGGCGCCGAAGCGCGCGACGAATTCATCGGCGATCTTCTCGTCGACGATGATGCGCTCGGTGGACATGCAGATCTGGCCCGAGTTGGCGAAGGCGCCGAAGGCGGCGGCGTTGACCGCCGCGTCCAGGTCGGCGTCGTCCAGGATCACCAGCGGCGCCTTGCCGCCCAGCTCGAGCACGACCGGCTTGAGGTACTTGGCGCAGGTCTGCGCGATGATCTTGCCCACGCGCGTCGAACCGGTGAAGTTCACCCGGCGCACGGCGGGATGCGAGACCGCGGCCTCGACCACCGCGCCGGCATCCGCCGGGTCGTTGGTGACGAAGTTGACCACGCCCGCGGGAAAGCCCGCTTCGTTCAAGGCCTCGACGATCAGCCCGTGCGTGGCGGGGCACAGTTCGGAGCCCTTGAACACGACCGTGTTGCCGCAGGCCAGCGGCACGGCCACCGATCGCACGCCCAGGATCACGGGCGCGTTCCACGGCGCGATGCCCAGCACCACGCCCGCGCCCTGGCGCACGGCCATGGCCAGGCTGCCTGGCACGTCGGACGGAATGACCTCGCCGCTGATCTGGGTGGTCAGGGCGGCGGCCTCCTGCAGCATGCCCGCCGCCAGGTGGACGTTGAAGCCGGCCCACATGGCCGATGCCCCGGTCTCGGCGGCCATCGCCTCGATGAAGGCCGGCGCCTTGGCTTCGAGCGCCTGGGCGGCCTTGAGCAGCAGCGCCCGGCGCTCGCCCGGGCCGGTCTCGCGCCAGCTCGTGAACGCGCGCGCGGCGGCGTCGACCGCCTTGGTCATGTCCTCGGGGGTGGCGGCCGGCGCCCGGGTCGCGACCGAGCCGTCGAGCGGATTGCGGCGCTCGAAGGTCGCCTTGCCGGAGGCCTCGGCGGATTGGCCGTCGATCAGCATGGTCAGGGTTTTCATGTCAGTCTCCTGCTCTGGAAGAATGGGGATAGTGACGGCGGAATCAGGCGATTTCCACGTCCACCAGGATGGGCACCGGCGATGCCAGCGCTTCGCGCAGCACACCGGCCAGCTTGGCGGGGTCCGACACCCGGATACCCTGGCAGGCATGCCCGCGCGCCAGCGACACGAAGTCGAGATCGGGCAGGTCGGTGCCGGCAAGCGGGTCTTCGGGCTTGAAGCCGAAGGTCGGGGCGAACTCCGTCAGGGCAGCATAGCGCCGGTTGTTCAGGATCACGAAGGTGATCGGCAGCTTGAGCTGCGCCGCGGTCCACAGCGCCTGGATGGAGTACATGCTGGAGCCGTCTCCGATCAGACCGATGACCTTGCTTTGCGGCTTGGCCAGCGCGACGCCCACGGCGGCCGGCATGCTGTAGCCCAGGCCGCCGCTGCACATGGTGTAGAAGGTCTCGCTTTGCAGCATGGGCAGGTACTTGTGCATGACCGGCCGCGCGCTGGGCGACTCCTCGACCACGATGGAAGCGGGATCGCGCACCTCGGCCAATGTCTGCAGCACGTAGGCCACCGACATGGGCGAGGACGGCTCGGCGCGCGGCAGCGGCGCCCGCGGGGCGGGCAGTTCGCGCGCCGGCGGCGAAGCCCGCGCCAGCAGTTCGCGCACGCCCAGGCTGATGCTGCCCACCGCCGCGGTGCCCACCGGCGCCCAGGCCGCGACCTGCGGATCGTCGGTGAGCTGGACCAGCTTCGCGCCGGGCGGCAGGTGCGGCCCGAAGCCTTCGACGTGATAGGTGAAGGCCGGCGCGCCGATCACGAAGATGCAGTCGTAGCCACCCAGCATCGAGACGATCTTCTCGCGGATGGCGGGCAGGAAGCCCATGAACTGGCGATGGTCCTCGGGGAAGCCGCAACGGCCCGACATGGGCGCGACCCACACGCCCGCCTTGTGGCGCTCGGCCAGTTGCACCACGTCGTCCCAGGCGCCGTCGCGGTCGACGGAGGCGCCGATGACGAAGGCCAGACGCCGCGCAGCGTCCAGCGCGCCGGCGATCTCGGCCATGACGTCGGGATCGGGCCGCAGCAGCTTGCCGACGCGACGCGCCTGGACCGGCTCGCACTCGCGCGACCAGTCGTCCGCGGGCACCGAGATCAGCACCGGACCGCAGGGCGGCTGCATGGCGATGTAGTAGCCGCGCGCGATCGCCAGTGGAACGTCCTCGGCCCGCGCCGGCTCACAGCTCCACTTCACGTACGGCTTGGGCAGCTCGGTGGCCTGCGCCGAATGCAGGAAGGGATCGAAGGGCAGGATGGAGCGCGACTGCTGGCCGGCGGTGATGACCAGCGGCGTGCGGTTCTTGTAGGCGGTGAAGATGGTGCCCATGGCGTTGCCCACGCCGGCCGCCGAATGCAGGTTGATGAACGAGGCGTTGCGGCGCGCCTGCGCGTAGCCGTCGGCCATGGCGACCACCACGCCCTCGTGCAGCCCCAGCACGTAGTCGAAGTCGCTGGGGAAGTCCAGGAAGAGCGGCAGCTCGGTGGATCCCGGGTTGCCGAAGATGGTGGTCATGTCGAAGGCGCGCAGCAGGTCGAGCACGGCTTCGCGGACGGTGGTCATGGGTCTCGTCTCCGCGGTGTGATGGTGTGCGGGCCGGGGTCCGTTTCCTGAGCCCGGCGAATCCCGAGAGTATGGCCAGCATACCCTTGCCTGAACATTGCTTTTTCAGGAAAAAGTCATTACCTTTTGGCATGACTTTCGACATACGCCAACTCAACGCCTTCCTGGCCGTGGTCCAGCACGGAACGCTGGGCCGGGCGGCGCAAAGGCTGAACATCACCCAGCCCGCCCTGAGCCGCACCATCCGCCGGCTGGAAGAACAGATCGGCGCCCCGCTGTTCGAGCGCTATGCGACCGGCATGATGCTGACCAGCTTCGGCCAGGCGCTGCTCCCCCACGCCACCCTGCTACAGCGCGAAGCGGAACAGGCCACCGAGGAAATCGACGCGCTGCGCGGCCTCTCGCGCGGCACCATACGCGTCGGCGCGGTGGCCAGCGCGGTCAGCCTCGTGCTGCCCATGGCCATCGGACGCGTGCTGGCCCAATGGCCGAACCTGCAGGTCCATCTGCTCGAGGGCGTGGGCGACCTGCTGACCGACGCGCTGCTGACTCACGACATCGATCTCGCCATAGGCGTGTCGATGCCGGACACGGCGGACATCTGTGTGATCCCCGACTGCGAATGGCACGACACCAGCCAGATCATTGCCGCGTCCACGCATCCGCTGCGCAGGCGCGCCCGGCTGCGCCTGGAAGACACGCAAGGCCACAAATGGGTGCTGCCGCCGCGCGGCACGGCGCCGTTCGACGAACTCATGCACCTGTTCGCCTCGCGCGGCCTGCCCCCGCCCGACATCGTGGTGGAGACGCGCTCCATCATCGCCATCAAGAGCATGGTGGCCCACGCCGGCTTCCTGAGCTGGATGCCTCACCCCATGTTCGAGGCCGAGCGCGGCGCGGGGCTGGCCGACACCCTGCCCATTCCCGGCGCGGCCCTGCAACGCCGGCTGATGGTGTTCCGCCGCACCAAGGGCATTCTTCCCCAGCCGGCCGTCAAGCTGCTGGACGAACTGCGGCTGATGTGGGCGTCTCCTACCCGCTGACGCGCTTGCCGGCCAGCGCGGCGTCGACCGCTTCTATCCAGTGCACGACCGGGGTGTCCGTGCCGGCCTGCAGATGCGCCAGGCAGCCGATGTTCGCGGACAGGATGAGATCGGGGCCGGCCCTGCCCAGTTCGGCGAGCTTGCGGTCGCGCAGCTCACCGGCGATCTCGGGCTGCAGCACCGAGTAGGTTCCCGCCGATCCGCAGCACAGGTGGCTTTCCGAGAACGGCTGGAGCGCGAAGCCCAGGTCCGCCAGCAGGCGCTCGACCAGCGGCCTCAGGCCCTGCCAATGCTGGAGCGTGCACGGCGGATGGAAGACCGGCCGCGCGGCCAGCCGGCCGGCCAACCGCGGAGCCAGCTCGCCCGCGTGCGGCGCCAGCACCTCGGCGATGTCGCGCACCATGCCCGACACCCGCGCCGCCCGGCCGGCATAGGCCGGATCGTCGCGCAGGTGGTGCGCGTACTCGCGCACGGTGGCGCCGCAGCCCGAGGCGTTCATCACGATGGCCTCGATGCGGCCCGCTTCGATGTCGGGCCACCAGGCATCGACATTGGCGCGCATCTGCGCCAGCGCCGCCGCCTGCTGGTTCAGGTGGAAGCGCGCCGCGCCGCAGCAGCCCGAACCCGGCGCGACCGAGGCCGAGATCCCCACGGCATCGAGCACGCGCAGGGTGGCCGCGTCGATGGCCGGCATCATGGAAGGCTGCACGCATCCCGCCAGCATCAGCACCTGGCGCTCATGGCGGCGCCGCGGCACCTGGCCCGCCGGCCGCCGCGGCGGCACCTTGGCCGCCAGCGCGGACGGCAGCAAGGGGCGCAGCGCCTGCCCCAGCCTCATGGCCAGCCCGAAGGCCGGCGTAGCCAGCGTCCTGCCCAGCACCGCGCGCTTGAGCTGGTCGCCGGGCGCCCTTTCCACGCGCGTCTCGACCATCCTGCGGCCGATGTCGATCAATTGCCCGTATTCCACGCCGGACGGACAGGTCGTCTCGCAATTGCGGCAGGTCAGGCAGCGATCCAGGTGCAACTGGGTGCTGGCCGTGACCTCGCCCCCCTCAAGCATCTGCTTGATCAGGTAGATGCGGCCGCGCGGGCTGTCCAGTTCGTCGCCCAGTACCTGGTAAGTGGGACAGGTCGCGGTACAGAATCCGCAATGCACGCACTTGCGCAGGATGGCCTCGGCCTGCCTGCCATCGGGGGTGTCCTTGATCGACTCCGTCAGCCGTGTCTGCATGGAATGGGTGGTTCGTGTCTAGAGGTCGGGATACATGCGGCCGGGATTGAACACCCCTTCCGGATCGAATTCGTTCTTCAGGCGCCGATGGATGGCGGCCACGGGCGTCGACAGCGGATGGAACACGCCCGACGCCCGCGCCTCGTCCACCGATGCGGCGCGAAACAACGTGGCATGCCCACCCGCCAGCGCGGCCACCTGGCGCACGCGCTGCGCCGGCACGGGCCCGCTCAGCCATCGCTGCGCGCCGCCCCATTCGATCAGCGTGGGCCCCAGGCCCAGCGGTCGGGTCACCGACGGCAGCGACAGGCGCCACAGCGAACGCACGGCCAGGAAGGGATGCGTATGGTCGCGCAGCGACCGCCACCATGCCTGGGCCTCTTCGTCCGGCAACGCCTCGCCGCCCAGCGCCGCGCGTGCCGCCGCGATCGCGGCCTGGGCGCCCGACAGCCGGACGGTCAGGCATCCGCCGCACCAGGCCGTGGCGCTGACCGGCAACGCCTGGCCGCCCCAGGCATTCATCCGGCGCAGCGCCGTTGCCTCGTCCATCTCGAAACGCAGCGTGGTCTCGCAGGCGGGCCGGGGCAGCACCTTCAGCGACACCTCCAGGATCGCGCCCAGCGTACCCAGCGAACCGGCCACGAGGCGGGACACGTCATAACCCGCCACGTTCTTCATGACCTCGCCGCCGAAACGCAGCACGCGCCCCTGGGCATCCAGCAGGCGCACGCCCAGCACGAAATCGCCGACCGAACCGGCGCTGGCGCGGCGTGGTCCGGCCAGCGCCGTCGCGATGCAGCCGCCCAGCGTGGCGCCGGCCGAGAAATGCGGCGGCTCGAAGGCCAGCATCTGGCCCTGCTCCGCCAGCATTTCCTCGACTTGAGCAAGGGGCGTACCCGCCCGGGCGCTCAGCACCAGCTCGCTGGGCTGGTAGTCGATGACACCCGCGTAGGGCGACAGGTCGAGCACGGCATCGTGGTCCACCGGCAGCCCGTAGAAGCCCTTGGTGCCGCCGCCGCGGATGTACAGCGACTTGCGGCCCACATGGGCCATCAGCACGCGGGCGCGAAGATCGGATAACAGAACGTCCATGGCCGGGAATCAGAAGCGGGGGATCTCGGGAAAGCGGATGGCATCGCGGTGCACGTGCCGGCGTCCGTATTCGTTGCACCGGGCCAGCGTCGGGATGGCCTTGCCCGGATTGAGCAGGCCGGTCGCGTCGAAGGCGTGCTTGATGCCGAAGAAGACGTCCAGCTCCTCGCGCGCGAACTGCACGCACATCTGGTCGATCTTCTCGGCCCCCACCCCATGCTCGCCGGTGATCGTGCCGCCGACCTCCACGCACAGCTCCAGGATCTCGGCGCCGAATTGCTCGGCCCGCTCGACCTCGTCGATGTCGTTGGCATCGAACAGGATCAGCGGATGCAGGTTGCCGTCGCCCGCATGGAACACATTCGCGCAGCGCAGGCCGTACTTGTGCTCCATCTCGGCGATGGCCGACAGCACGCGCCCCAGGCAGCGGCGCGGGATGGTCCCGTCCATGCAGTAGTAGTCGGGAGAAATCCGCCCCGCCGCCGGAAAGGCATTCTTGCGGCCGGCCCAGAACAGCAGCCGCTCGGCCTCGGAACCGGAAACCTGCAGGCGCGTCGCGCCGCACTGGGCGAACAGCGCCTCGATCCGGCAGATCTCGTCGGCCACTTCCTCTTCGGTGCCGTCCGATTCGCACAGCAGGATGGCCTCGGCATCGAGGTCGTAGCCCGCGCACACGAAGGGTTCCACCATGTGCACGGCGCGCCGGTCCATCATTTCGAGTCCGGCGGGAATGATGCCGGCCGCGATGACCCGGGCGACGGCATCGCCGGCCGCCTCGACCGACGCGAAACTCGCCATGACCACCCGCGCCACGGCCGGACGCGGGATGAGCTTGACCGTGACCTCGGTCACGATGCCCAGCATGCCCTCGGAGCCGATGATGATGGACAGCAGGTCCAGGCCGGGCTCGTCCAGCGCCGACGAGCCGAGCTCCAGCACCTCGCCGTCCATCGTGACCACGCGCGCCGCCAGCACGTTGTGCACCGTCAGGCCGTATTTCAGGCAATGCACGCCGCCCGAGTTCTCGGCCACGTTGCCGCCTATGGTGCAGGCGATCTGGCTGGAGGGATCGGGCGCGTAGTAGAGCCCGTGGGGCGCGGCGGCCTCGGAGATGGCCAGGTTGCGCACGCCCGGCTGCACCACCGCCAGGCGCGCCTCGGGGTCGACATGGACGATGCGGTTGAACTTCGCCAGGCCCAGCAGCACACCCTCGGCATGCGGCGTCGCGCCGCCCGACAACCCGGTGCCCGCGCCGCGCGCCACCACCGGCACGCCCATCCGCTTGCACAACCGCAGGACCTGCCGCACCTGCTCCTCGGTCTCCGGCAGCACCACGACCATGGGCAACTGGCGGAACAGCGACAGTCCGTCGCATTCGTAGGGACGCGTGTCCTCTTCCCTGAACAGCACACAGTAGTTGGGAAGCACAGCGCGCAATGCCTGCACCACCTCTACCTGGCGCTCGGCCGCGATCGGGTCCAGCCCGATTTCTGTTGGGGCGTTCATGCACATCTCCAGTAACTTCTGAAGATAGCGTGCCCCCGCTTTCCCCAATAGTGGTATTACCCCCCGGGAAGCCCACCCCCTACCCGCTACGCGGGCCCCCTCAAGGGGGCGATGCGGGTGGACCGGCGGAGCCGGATCCACCGCATCCTGGGTCTAGTACCTGTTTCTTGAGGGGTGGCACCGGTGCTATCGCTGGCCGCCAGCGATAGCACCGATGATTCGGTCCAAGATAACCTCCCTAGACCCAGGAAACCGCGGATCTGGCTTTGCCAGTCCGCCGGTTTCGCCCCCTTGAGGGGGCGCCCGAAGGGCGTAGGGGGTGGGCTTCCCCTCAGCGCGTAGGGAGGGGCAACACCTTCCCGGGATTGAGGATATTCAACGGATCGAAAGCCTGTTTCACCTGCCGCATCAGCGCCAGCGCGTCCTCGCCGTGCTCCTCGGCCAGGAATTGCATCTTGTGCAGGCCCACCCCGTGTTCGCCGGTGCAGGTGCCGTCCATGTCCAGGGCGCGGCGGACCATGCGGCGGTTGATGGCCTCGGCTTCGGCCCATTCGGCCTCGCTGTCCGGGTCCAGCAGCATCTGCACGTGGAAGTTGCCGTCGCCCACGTGTCCGACCACGCAGGTGGGGAAGCTGGCCTGGGCCAGGTCGGCGTTGGTTGCGCGGATGCAATCGGCCAGCCGGGAAATGGGCACGCAGACGTCGGTGCTGGAGGCGCGCGCGCCGGGACGCAGCTGCAGGGTGGCGAAATACGCGTTGTGGCGCGCGGCCCAGAGACGGTTGCGGTCCTCGGGATGCACGGCCCATTCGAAATCCATGCCGCCGTGCTCGCGCGTGATCTCCTGCACCGTCGTGGCCTGTTCCTCGACCCCGGCCGGGCTGCCGTGGAACTCGAACAGCAGCAGCGGCGTCTCGCGCAGGGTCAGCTTGCTGTAGAGGTTCAACGCGCGCACGGTGGCGGTGTCCAGCAGTTCGACCCGGGCGACCGGGATACCCATCTGTATGGTCTGGATGACCGCGGCCACGGCCGCATCGACGCTGGGGAAGTTGCAGACCGCCGCCGACACGGCCTCGGGCTGGGGATACAGGCGCACCGTGACCTCGGTGATGATGCCCAGCGTGCCTTCGCTGCCGATGAAAAGACGGGTCAGGTCGTAGCCCGCCGAGGATTTCTTCGCGCGCCGCGCCGTGCGGATGACCTTGCCCTGGGCCGTGACCACCGTCAGGGACACGATGTTGTCGCGCATCGTGCCGTAGCGTACCGCGTTGGTTCCCGACGCCCGCGTGGCGGCCATGCCGCCCAACGAGGCGTCCGCGCCGGGGTCGATGGGAAAGAACAGCCCGGTATCGCGGATTTCGTTGTTGAGTTGCTTGCGCGTGACGCCGGCCTGCACGGTAACGGTCAGGTCGTCGGGGTTGACCGACAGGACGCGGTTCATGCGGGACACATCCAGCGTAATGCCGCCTTCGATGGCCAGCACATGCCCTTCCAGCGACGATCCCGAACCGTAGGCGATCAGCGGCACGCCGTGCGCGGCGCAGGCCTGGACGGCCGCCACCACGTCCTCGGTGCTTTCGGCGAACACCACGGCGTCGGGCGGCACCGCCGGATAGGGCGACTCGTCGCGGCCGTGGTGTTCCCGCACGGACGCATTGAGCGACAGGCGGTCGCCGAAATGAGCGGCCAGCGCATCGAGGCAGGCCTGGGGCACCGGACGGCGCAGCGAGGAAAAATCGGGGGCATTCATGAATCGACAGCCTGAGGGTGGATCCCCCCGATTCTACGCCCTGCCCCCCAATCAGGCCCGCCGCACCGCCGGCGGCACGAAGGCCGTGACCGGCGGCGCGTCGTCAACGCGCTCGATCTCGACCAGGGCGGTCTGCGCCATCGAGCCCTGCGCCAGGCTCGACGTGCCCTTGTCGAGCGTCACCATGTTCGGATTGCCATGCTTGTCCAGCGAACCGGGCTCGCCGCCTTGCAGCGGGTCGTACCAGGCCCCGGTGGCGATCTGCGCGACGCCCGGCATCAGGTGCCCGGCCAGCACGGCTCCCGCCAGGAAGGCCCCGCGGTCGTTGAACACGCGGACCACGTCGCCTTCCCGGATGCCCCGCGCCTCCGCGTCGTCGGGATGCAGGGCGATGGGCTCGCGCCCGGCCACCTTGCTGGCGCGGCTGGCCTGCGCCGGATCGAGCTGGCTGTGCAGTCGGGTGGCCGGCTGGTTGGACAGGAGGTGCAGGGGATAGCGCGCGGCCTGCGCGCCGCCCAGCCATTCGGCCGGCTCCAGCCATGCGGGATGGGCCGGGCAGTCCGCGTAGCCATAGCCCTCGATCGTGCGCGAATGGATCTCTATCCGGCCCGAGGGCGTGGCGAGCGGATGGCCCCCGGGATCGCGGCGGAAATCGTCCAGCAGCACGCAGCCGGTCTCGGGCTGGGGAAAGGCGAACTGGCCGGCCTGCCAGAACGCATCGAACGCCGGCGGCGCGTAGCCCGACTCCCGGGCCCTGGCGGCGGCGACCTCGTACATGTGGCGCAGCCAGCCCATCTCGTCGCGCCCTTCGGTATAGGCCGCCTCGAAACCCAGGCGCCCCGCGACCTCGGCCAGGATGTCGAAGTCGTTGCGCGCCTGCCCCACCGGCGGAATGACCTGCCGCATGGCCATCCAATAAGGGGAGTTCTCGTGCGCCAGGATGTCGTTGCGCTCCATGGTGGTGGTCGCCGGCAGCACGATGTCGGCATGCCGGGCGGCGGGGTTCCACCACGGCTCGTGGACGATGACCGTTTCCGGCGCCTGCCAGGCGCGCAGGAAACGGTTCAGGTTGGTGTTGTGGTGGAAGGGGTTGCCGCCTATGGAATAGATCAGGCGGATGTCCGGGAACGTGATGGCCCGGCCGAAGCACTCGATCTGCTTGCCGGGATGCAGCAGCATGTCGGCGATGCGGCCCACCGGCACGTAGGTCTTGATCGCATTGGGCCCCAGCGGCAGCGTCGGGCGCGGCATGCCCTCGACGCGTGGCGCCGTCATGCCGTTGACCGCGCCGAAGCCGATGCTGAAGCCGCCGCCCGGCAGCCCGATCTGCCCCAGCATCGCGGCCAGGGTGACCAGCATCCACACCGGCTGCTCGCCGTGATCGGCGCGCTGCACCGACCAGCTCAGGTTCACCATGGTGCGGCTGCCCGCCATCCTGCGGGCCAGCGCGCGGATCTGGCCGGCCGCAATGCCGGTGATGGCCGCCGCCCACTCCGCGCTGCGGGGCGGCCCGCCGTCGCGGCCCAGCAGATAGGCCTCGAAGCGCGCGTAGCCTTCGCAATGGCTGGCCAGGAACTCCCGGTCGTGCAGGCCTTCCGAGGCCAGCGTATGGGCGATGCCGAGCATCATCGCGGTATCGGTATGCGGGCGGATGGGCATCCATTCCGAACGGGACGCGGGCGGCTGGTCCGCGCGCGACGGACTGATGGTCACGAACACGGGCCCGCCGCTTCCTGTGTTCCGGTACCAGTCGGGGTTGTCGTGCACCACCGCGCCGCCGGGGTCGAGCTGGGTATTCTTCAGGGCGGCGCCGCCGAACATCACCATCAGTTCGGTCGAGGCCATGACTTCCGGCCACGATGCCACCAGATTGGTGATGTCCGAGCGCCCCAGGACGTAGGGCATGATGCCCAGCGCGGCGCCGAAGCTATGGTTGCCGCGCTTGTCCACGTAACCGCCGTGCAGGCCCAGGAAACGCTTGAGCACGCTGGGCCCGTGGTGCAGCCGGCCGGCGCTGGCCCAGCCATACGAACCGCCGTAGATGGCCTCGTTGCCGTGCTCGGCCTTGACCCGGGCCAGCTCGTCGGCGACCAGGCCCAGGGCCTGGTCCCAGCCGACGGGCACGAAGGCGTCGCCGCCGCGCCCCTGGCCGTTGCGATGGCGCAGGTAGCCCGCCCGGACATAGGGCTGGTCGATCCGCAGCGGCCCGCGCACGATCTCGGGCAGGCCCCGCACGAAGCTGGCCGGATGCGGGTCGGCGCGGAACGGCACGGTATCGACGATGGCGCCTTGCTCGTCGGTCACCACGTCGTAGACGCCCCAATGCGAGGCGGTCTGTATGGTTCGGGTCGCCACGTGTCCTCCTGGGAAGATGGAACGATCGCCGGCCGTCAGTCGGCCTGGATCTTCAATTCGTCGATCAGCCGCCCCAACTGCCGGTAGTCGGCGGCCACCCGGGCTCCGAGCTTTGCGGGCGAGCCCCCCGCCGGCACGGCCGACCATGCCGCCGGCGCGAAGAACGCGTTCCAGGCGCGCAGGCGCACGTCGGGAAACCCGGACTCGGCGATGGAAGGCACATTCGGCAGGAACGGCGTGCGGTCGGGATCCGCCACCGCGATGGCCGTCAATTTGCCTGCCTTGAGATACTGCCTGACCGGCCCGATCGTCACAAGCGCGACCGGAATGTGGCCCGCCACGACGTCCGTCACGGACGGCGCGACGCCCTTGTAGGGACGCGCCATGACGTCGGTGTCGCTGCCAGGTGGATAGGCGACCACGATGGTGATAGGCTTTTCAGGATAGCGTTGCGCGTGGCCGGCCGCGCTCCAGACCACCCCCGCGACGGCCAAGGCCGCGCCCAACCGCCGACGAGTGATTTTCGACATGACGTTCCTCCGTGGAATCCCCGGCACTATAGGAATCGCCCGCTTCTTCCACTTGCGAGAAACCGTCAGTTTTCGGCGAAGAACCGACATATGACGCTGCTGCCCGTGCCCCTGCCCGTCGACATGGCGGGCGAGCCGCTGCGCGTCGTCGTGCGCGAAGGCCAGGCGGGCGACACCTCGCTCCACACCCACGCCTGCGGACAACTGCTGTATCCCGAGCGTGGCGCCACGCTGCTCCAGACCGGGCACCACCTGGTCCGGCTGGGCCCCAGCCGAGCCGCCTGGATCCCTCCCGACCTTCCCCACGCGGTGCTGATGGAGCGCCCCTACCGGTACCACAGCGTGTATATCGATGCGGCCGTATATGCCGAGCCGGCCTTTGCCGTGACGGGAATCAGCCCCCTGCTCAGGGAACTGATCTTCGACGCGGGACGCTGGGACGCTTCGCACGCCGACGCCTCATCGCGCCATTGGAAGACCCGGGTGATCCTGGACGAGATCCGTCGGGCCCCGCGCGTGGCAGCCGGCCTGCCCATTCCCGAGGACGCGCGCATCGCCCAGATCTGCCGGGCGCTGGAGGCCGACCCGTCGGATGGCAGGACGCTGGCGCAATGGGCGGCGCAGGCCGGAGCCAGCGAAAAGACGATGCAGCGCATCTTCGTGAAGCTGACCGGACTGTCGTTCCAGCAGTGGCGCAATCATGCACGCATGACACGCGCGCTCGAGCTGCACGGCCAGGGCCGCCGAATGCTCGATATCGCGGTCGAGCTGGGCTATTCCAGCGAAGGCGCCTATTCCCACGCTTTCAGGCAATTCTACGGATACTCGCCCAGCCAGTTGAAGAGAAGGAAAGCGGAAACGCCCTGACTACAATCCACGCACGGCGATGCCCACAGGGGCATGCACAGGGACCCTGATCATGGAGCATTCATGGGACATCGATTGAGCGTGATCGCCACGCGCACCGGCGACGACGGCACCACCGGCCTGGCCACCGGACCGCGCGTGGCCAAGGACTCGCCGCGCATCGCGGCCATCGGCGACGTGGACGAACTCAACAGCGCGGTGGGCCTGCTGGCGACCGAAGCCTTGCCGCAGGACATCGCGCACGACTTGCTGGACATCCAGCACGATCTGTTCGACCTGGGGGGAGAACTCAGCATGCCCGGCCACGTCCTGCTGACTGAGGCGCGCGTGGCGCACCTGGACGGCCTGCTGGCCGATTACAACGCCCGGCTGCCGCCGCTGCGCGAATTCGTGCTACCTGGCGGAAGCCGGCCGGCGGCCCTGGCCCACATGGCCCGTACCGTATGCCGCCGGGCCGAACGCAGCGTGGTGGCGCTGGCCGGCGTCGAGACCGTCCATGCGCCGCCGCGGCAATACCTGAACCGCCTGTCGGACCTGCTGTTCGTACTGGCCCGCGCCATCAACCAGGATGCCGGCGCGCCGGAAGTCCTGTGGCGCTCGGGCCGTACCCGAGGCCTCTAGCCGCGGCCTACTTGCCGCTGCTGGTCGCCACCAGCCGGCGCGCCTGCACCGCCTGGGCCAGGCGCTCGAGCACCTGCACCGAGGTATCCCAGTCGATGCAGCCGTCGGTGATGCTTTGGCCATAGACCAGCGGCTTGCCGGGAACCAGGTCCTGCCTGCCGGCCGTCAGGTGGCTTTCCACCATCACCCCGATGATGCGGTTGTCGCCCGCTTCCATCTGGCGCGCCACGTCGTCCAGCACCTGGGGCTGGTTCTCGGGCTTCTTGCTGCTGTTGGCATGGCTGGCATCGATCATCACGCGCTGGGCCAGGCCGGCCTTGGCCATGTCCTGGGCGGCGGCTTCCACGCTGGCGGCGTCGTAGTTGGGCGCCTTGCCGCCGCGCAGGATGACGTGGCAATCCTCGTTGCCGTTGGTGGACACGATGGCCGACACGCCGCCCTTGGTCACCGACAGGAAATGGTGGGGCTGGGACGCCGCCTTGATCGCATCGACGGCGATGCGGATGTTGCCGTCCGTCCCGTTCTTGAAGCCCACGGGACACGACAGGCCGGAGGCGAGTTCGCGGTGGACCTGGCTTTCCGTGGTGCGCGCGCCGATGGCCCCCCAGGAGACGAGGTCGGCGATGTACTGGGGCGTGATCATGTCCAGATATTCACACCCCGCAGGCAAGCCGAGGGCGTTGATCTCCAGCAGCAACTGGCGGGCGGTGCGCAGCCCCTTGTTGATGTTGAAGCTGCCGTCCAGGTCGGGATCGTTGATCAGGCCCTTCCAGCCGACCGTGGTGCGCGGTTTCTCGAAGTACACCCGCATCACGATCTCGAGCTCGCCGGCGAAACGGTCGCGCTCGGCCTTCAGGCGGGAGGCGTATTCCAGGGCGGCCTTGGTGTCGTGGATGGAACACGGCCCGATCACCACCACGAGGCGGTCGTCCATGCCGTGCAGGATGCGGTGCAGCGCCTGTCGGGTGGAGTAGACCGTCTCCGAGACGTTGGTGGTGCAGGGAAACTCGCGCATCAGGTGCGAAGGCGGAGCCAGCTCCTTGATTTCACGAATGCGCAAGTCGTCGGTGTTGTGGGACACGATCCTCTCCTGGATTTCAATGATGTCTGGTATGCATGTCTTGGGGGGTTCGCCCCACCGTTTCGTCCAGGCACAAAAAAAGCCGCCAGGACGCTGGCGGCTTTTTTGGGGCAGGAATCCGTTAGATACGACGCTTCCTTTCCTCCGCCAGCGGCTTTGGAAATCCAAAAAAGTAAAAGTAAAAATACGTGGAAGCGTAGTTCATAAAATATATCGTAGCAGGGGCCGGCCGCTTCGGCAAGTAGCGGGCACCGTTCTTGCAGATGGCGGAAACCATGGCCACGCCCGCTTCCCACACCTGGATGCCGCCCCGCCGGCGGCGCCCCCGGCTGCTTGCCTGGACGCTGGCGGCCGCGGCGCTGTGGCTGGGCTGGCCCGTCGTCCGCCCGGCACTGGAAATCCCCCTGTACGGACTGAGACTGGCGGCGATGCCCGCCCCCTCGCGCCTGCCGGTGCCGGTCGAGGGGGTGCGTCCGCGCGACCTGCGGGACACCTGGAACGCCCCGCGCGCCGACGGCCGGCACCACGAAGGCATAGACATTTTCGCCCGCCGCAACACCGCCGTGCTGTCGGCCACGGAAGGCATCGTGACCCGGATCGGCACCAATACGCTGGGCGGGAACACGGTGTGGGTCATGGGCCCGGGCCGGCAGATGCACTACTACGCCCACCTCGAACGCTATGCCGACCTGCGGTCGGGCCAGCGCATCCAGGCCGGGATGCCGCTGGGCTACGTGGGCAACAGCGGGAATGCGCGCGGCACGCCCACCCACCTGCACTACGGCATCTACGAGGCCGGCGGCGCCATCAATCCGTATCCGCTGCTGGCCGGGCGTTGAGGGCGCCTTCGTGCGTGCTCAGCCGAAAAAGGCCAGCAGCATCCGGTTCGTCGCCTCGGCCTGCTCGAACTGCACCCAGTGCCCGGCATGGGGAATCACGCGCCACTGGCGCTCGGGCCGGCCGTCGACCCACCACGGCCCCACCCGGTCCGGATACGCGGTCACGTCGTGCTCGCCCCAGGCGAACAGGATGGGCATGGAAAAGCCGTCCAGGATGCCCTTGGTGGGGCCGCTCTGCGACAGGGCCTTGCTGCGAAAACGCGTGGCCTCGCAGGCCTGGCGGTGCACCGCCACCGCCAGCGCGTCGATGCTGCCTTCGTCGTGCAGCATCAGGGCGCGCAGGTTGTGGCGCAGGTCCTCGACCAGGGCCGCCTCGCCGCTTGCCAGCCGCCAGTTGACCATCGCGGCCTTCTGCCGGCGCGGCGTGCCGTGGCCGGCGGCGCCCAGCAGGGCCAGGCGCGCCACGTTCCCGCGCCGCGCGGCCAGGTGGGCCGCGCACAGGCCGCCGAACGAGAAGCCGGCCAGGTCGATCGGGGTGTCCGCTCCCACGAGCTGGTCCAGCGTCGCCGCCGTGGTCGCCACCAGGTGGGGCAGGTCGGCGGGCGGCGTCAGCGTGCCGGATTCGCCGAACGACGGCATGTCCGGCACCCATACGGTGTGGCGTTGCGCAAGCGCCCCCAGGTTGCGTATCCAGTGCCGCCAGCTGCCGTGCCCGCCATGCAGCAGCACCAGCGGACTTCCCTGCCCGGCCGAGCGCCAGACGACGCGCGTGCCGGCATGCTCGGCCTCGTGGCGGACGGTGGCGGCTTCCACGGCGGCGATGGCCGCCTCGGCCTGGGCACGGTCGTCGTTCGGGAACAGGATGGGATCGATGTCGCTCATGGCGGAGGGGCGGGAAGCTGGCCGACAAAGGCGCAAGCTTAACCCGTCGCGGCGGCGGCCACGGCCCATCCACTACACTAGCGCCTCTGCACCGATTCTTGACCGTGGCCAGCATGTCCGAACCCGTCCGCCTGTCCAAGCGCATGTCCGAACTGGGACTCTGCTCCCGCCGGGAGGCGGATGAATGGATCAGCCGCGGCTGGGTGCGCGTGGACGGCGCGGTGGTGTCGGTGCTGGGCAGCAAGGTGCTGCCGGACCAGAAGATCACCATCGAACGCCAGGCCAGCGCCGAACAGGCGCAGCGGGTCACCATCCTGCTGAACAAGCCGGTCGGCTATGTCAGCGGCCAGGCCGAGGACGGCTACCAGCCGGCCGTGACCCTGGTCAAGGCCAGCACGCGCTGGACCGGAGACCGCTCGCCCATCCGCTTCCAGCCCAGCCAGTTGCGCAGCCTGGTGCCGGCCGGACGGCTGGACATCGATTCGGTGGGCCTCTTGGTCCTGACCCAGGACGGCCGCATCGCCAAGCACCTGATCGGCGAGGACTCCACCGTCGACAAGGAATACCTGGTCCGCGTGCAGTACACCCGTCCGGGACGCCTGCCCGACAGCGACCTGAAGCGGCTCAACCACGGCCTGTCGCTGGACGGCAAGCCGCTGCGGCCGGCCAAGGTCCGCTGGCAGAACGACGACCAGTTGTCCTTCACCCTGCTCGAGGGCAAGAAACGCCAGATCCGCCGCATGTGCGAACTGGTGGGCCTGAAGGTGGTGGGCCTGAAGCGCGTGCGCATCGGCGGCGTGACGCTGGGCGACCTGCCGCCGGGTCAATGGCGCTATCTCCGGCCCGACGAACGGTTCTGATTCAGTCCAGCGACGCCCCCGATTCCTTGACCGCCGTGGCCCACACCTTGTTGTCGTCGGCCAGCTTGCGGGCGAACTGCTCGGGCGTATTGCACAGTACCGATACTCCGATGGCCGCCAGCTTCGCGGCGAACCCCGCGTCCTTGCCCGCTTCCGCCAGCGAGCCGGCGATGCGGTCGATCACCTCGCGAGGCGTGCCCGCCGGCGCGGCGATGCCGTTCCAGGTTTCCGTGGAAAACCCGGGATAGCCCTGCTCGGCCACCGTCTTGACCGAAGGCAGGTCGGTCGACCGGCGCTCGCCGGATACCGCCACGACGCGCAGCTTGTCGCTCTTGACGTAGGGCAGGACCTCGGCGACGTTGGCGAAGTACATGGGCACCTGCCCGCCCACCACGTCGGCGATGGCCGGCGCGCCGCCGCGATACGGGGCGTGGATCATCGACAGGCTGGCGCGCTTGACGAACATGGCCATCGTCAAATGGCTGACCGAGCCGCTGCCCGCCGAGGCATAGGCGACCTGGCCCGGCCGCGCCTTGATGTAGTCCACCAGTTCCGGCAGGCTCTTGGCCGGGAAGCCGGGATGGACCGCCAGCGCGAACTCGTTGGTGGCCACGATGGACACCGGCGCGAAGTCCTTGATGGGATCGTACCGGACCTTCTGCAAGGCCGGAACGATGGCCATCTGCGGCAAGGTGGCCATGAACAGCGTGTAGCCGTCGGGCCGGGCGCGCGCGACGTAGTCCGCG
Source organism: Pigmentiphaga sp. GD03639 (assembly GCF_029845405.1). Taxonomy (NCBI): domain Bacteria; kingdom Pseudomonadati; phylum Pseudomonadota; class Betaproteobacteria; order Burkholderiales; family Alcaligenaceae; genus Pigmentiphaga; species Pigmentiphaga sp. GD03639. The sequence continues at coordinate 117,579 of NZ_JAOCLR010000009.1, read as the reverse complement.
GCGATCGCGCCGTTGGCCCCCGGGCGGTTGTCGACCACCACGGTCTGCTTGAGCTGCGTGGTCAGCCATTCGGCGGTGATCCGCGCGATGCTGTCGGTATTGCCGCCGGCGGCGAACGGCACGACCAGCGTGATCGCGCGCTCGGGCCATGCCGCATGCGCGGCCCCCGCCATGGTCAGCGAAAGAAGAACCCCTGCAAATCGCCACTTCATTTTCATGCCATTCCCCGACGTGCGTGGTTGAAAAATCAGGCTGCGTGATTCATTTCCCGATAGACGTCGCGTGCCTCGGCTTCGGCCGCCTTTACGTGCGCCACGGCCACGGCGCGCGCCTCGCGGGCATCGCCCTTCTCCAGCGCGCCATAGATGGCCTCGAGCTCGCGCACGCTATGCTTGGCGCGACCGGGGCTGGCCATGGTCCGGGCCCGCAGGAAGTTGATGCGTGTCAAAAGGCCGTGCAGCACTTCGCCCATGACTGCGTTCCCGCAGCATTGGATGATCACTTCATAGAAATCCGCCGTGGCCGAGATGCGCGTCTTCCAGTCCTGCTGGTCGACGGCGGCGGCAAAGGTGTCGAGCGCCTCGCGCATGCGGCGCAGGTCGTCCGGCTTGACGCGTCCGGCCGCCAGCGCCGCGGCTTCGCCTTCGAGCAGCGCGCGCAGGTGATAGATGCTCTCGGCTTCTTCCCAGCTCAGTTCGGCCACCGACGGTCCCTTGTTGGGCACGATGGTGATGAGTTTTTCCGTTGCCAGCACCCGCAGCGCCTCGCGCACGGAAGTCCGGCTGACGCCCAGCAGGCTGCACAGCTTGGCCTCGACCAGCCGTTCGCCCGGCTTGAAGTAGCCGCTGGTGATGGCTTCGCGCACCAGGCGCACCGTTTCCTGTTGCACCGAACGCGGAGAAATCTTCAGGTCCATGGTGTCATCTCCGGTCACAGCGGCGGCCGTTGCCGGGCCTGGTGGCGGTCGAACAGGTCGTAGGCCCCCTTGAACCAGGGCTGGTCGGCCAGGCGCGCGCGCCAGGGCGTGGCGCGGGCCTTCGCGCGGGCCGGCGACTCCAGCGCCCCGACGTCGTCCAGGTAGTGCAGCGCCAGCCGGTTGTAGCGGCCCGGCTCGCCGTCCTTGACGTGGAAGCGCCGCACCGCGCGCCACTGCGGGCACTCCAGCAGCAACGGCACGTGGTCCTGTTCGTACCAGGCATCGAAATCAGCCAGGTGTTCCTCCGGCACGTTGAACCAGACGGCATACAGCACCGGAGCATCGAGCGCTTCGGCCGAGGCGTCGCCGGCGCTGCCGATTTCTTCGCACAGGTAGCGCGTGAATCCGGTCACGTTGCGCAGCATCCAGGCCGTTTCCTCGGAAGGGTGCTGCTTGATGGCCTGGTAGGCGACGGTGCGCAGCGCGGCCAGATCGTCCATTTCATAGACGGCCAGGTAGTTGCGCTCGGGCGCCGCATACCGCTGGGCGCTGACGAAACCGCGCAGGCCCATGCGGATGGGGATGTGTTCGGTGTCGTACCAGCGGTTGAACTTCTCTTCCCACTCGGGGGCCGGCTTCATCTCCGAGAACAGAATGGCGCGTCCGCGCATAGAGCCCTCCTGACCTTCATTGACTTTATGATTGTATGACAATAACATCGTCGAACATTCGGTTCAACAAGAATTTGGAACCCTCGCCCCGAGGGTGGCTGACGTCAGGAGCGACACATGCAATTGAAAGTACGCAGGTGGCAGGCGATCGTGGAAGAGAAGCTCGAGGAAGCCGGCCGGCCGGCCGACGAATCGCTGCGCAAGGCGGCCATCGTGGCCTTCGTGGAAAACCCCTACGCCGGGCGATACGTGGAAGACCTGTCGCCCATGATCGAGGCCAGCCCCGAACTGGGCGCCCGCATGGCCGCCCGGCTGCGCGCGGCCTACGGCGACCACCCCATCCTGTCGTACGGCAAGGCCGGTGTCGTCGGGCTGGGCGGGGAACAAGAACATGCCAACGCGTTGCTGACGACGGCGTCGGCCGAACCCCTGCGCAAGGAGATCGGCGGCGGCAAGGCCTGGATCTCGTCGGTGACCAAGATCGGCGGACCGGGCACGGTGCTGGACGTGCCGCTGGCCTCCAAGGATGCGCTGTACGTGCGCTCGCTCTATAACGCCATGACGCTGTATTTCGCCGACGGCCCCCTGCCCGACGAAATCGCGCTGGTGTTCGCCGTCTCCAACCGCGAGCGGCTCAACGCGCGCGTGGGCGGCCTGCGGCTGCGGGACGTGCAGGGCAAGGACGGACTCGTTTGAGGAGCACACGATGAAACTCGCCATCGTCAATCTGGGCCGGATACTGACCGGCGAATGGCGCGAGCCCTATGCCTCGGGCGACGCCATCCTGATGCAGGACGGGCTGATCTCCAAGGTCGGCACGCTGAGTCCTGCGGAAGTCGAAAGCGCCGACGTGGTCATCGACGCGGCCGGCACCACCGCCATTCCGGGCCTGATCGACTCGCAGGTGCACAACACCTTCGGCGACTACACGCCGCGACAGAAGACCGTGGGCTTCCTGGAAAGCTACGTGCACGGCGGCGTCACCACCGGCATCACGGCCTCGGAAGTGCACACGCCCGGCCGCCCCAAGGATCCGGCCGGCGTCAAGGCGCTGGCGGTGGCCGCCCAGCGCTGCTTCCAGGACTACCGTCCGGGCGGCATGCGGGTATATGCGGGCTCCATCATCATCGAACCCGGCCTGGTGGAACAGGACTTCGCCGACATCGCCGCGCAGGGCGTCTGGCTGGCCAAGGCCGGCTTCGGCGCGGTCAAGACCCCGTACGACTACGTGCAGGCCATAGGCTGGGCCCGCAAGCACGGCATGATCACCACCGTGCATACCGGCGGCTCGTCCATACCCGGTTCGTCGGGCATCTGGGCCGAGCACCTGATCGCCATGAACCCGCATGTCTCGTTCCACGTCAACGGCGGCCCCGTGGCCATGCCCGACGAGGGTTTTCCGAAGATGGTGTACGAGTCGGAGATCGCGCTGCAGGTCTGCACCGCGGGCAACCTGCGCACCACGCTCATGCTGGGCGACATGGTGCGCAAGGCCGACCAGTTCGACCGTTTCCTGATCGCCACCGACACGCCCACCGGCAGCGGCATCATGCCGCTCGGCATGATGTACACGATCACCCACCTGGCCAGCCTGACCGACATGCCGGTGGAATGGGCCATCGCGGCGGCCACCGGCAACAACGCCCGGGTCTACGGCATCAACAGCGGTTTCCTGAAGCCGGGCAAGGATGCCGACGTGGTCCTGCTGGACGCCTGCGTGGGCGGGTCCAAGGACGATCCGCTCGATGCCCTGCGCAACGGCGACATCGCCGCGGTGTCGGCCGTCGTGACCGCCGGCGTTCCGCGCTTCGTCGGCAAGAGCCGCAACACCCCGGCCGGCAACCGCCCGGTCCGCGTGGCCCGCTGCGACATTCCCCAGGACTACTCCACCGGAGGCCATTGAATGAGCAAGCACATCGCCATCGTGGGCGCCGGGCCGGTCGGTGTCGTCGCGGCGCTGGCCGCCGTCCAGCAGGGCTTCCGGGTCTCGCTGTACGAAGCCGAGTCGCGCGTGGACGACAGCCCCCGCGCCGCCACCACCCATAGCTCGACCCTGGAGATGATCGCCCGCGTGGGGCTGATCGACCGCTTCGTCAAGGAAGGCCTGACGGCGCGCTACTTCCAGTTCTGGGACCAGGCCGCGCAGTCCATGGTGGCCCAGTTCGACCACGAGATCCTGAAGGACGACACGCCCTACCCCTTCGTCGTGCAGACCGAGCAGCACAAGCTCGGCAACATGGGCATCGAGAAACTGCGCACGTACGCGGACGCGGCGGTCCACTTCGAGCATCGCATCACGGCGGTCGCGCAGTCCGGGGACGGCGTGACCCTGACCGCCCAGGCCCCCGGCGGAGAGGTACGCATCGAGGCCGACTACGTGATCGCGGCCGACGGCGGCCGCAGCGCGCTGCGCAAGGCGCTGGACATCCCGTTCGAAGGCATGACCTGGCCCGAGCGCTTCATCGTCATCACGGTCAAGGACGACTTCGAGCGCCTGATGGGCTGCTGCTACCGCAACTACCTCGCCCACCCCGACGCCTGGACGAACCTGTTCAAGATCTCGGGGGACGACATGCAGGGGCGCTGGCGCGCGGTGTTTCCATCGGGCGTGGACGAGACCGACGAAGAGGCCCTGAGCGACGCCGCGGTGGCCCGCCGCCTTGCCCACGTGTTCCCCAGGGCCGAGCCCTACGAGGTGCTGCACCGTAACATCTACCGCGTCCACCAGCGGGTGGCGGCGCGCTTCCGGCAGGGCCGGGTGTTCCTGGCGGGCGACGCCGCGCACGTCAACAACCCCATCGGCGGCCTGGGGCTGAACTGCGGCATCCACGACGCCATGGAACTGGTCGACATGCTGGCCGCCGTCGAGCGGGGCGAGGAAGACGCGTCGGTCTTCGATCGCTACGAGCGCCGGCGCCGGCAGATGAACATCGAGTTCGTGCAGCAGCAGACGGTCAACAACAAGAAGCGCCTGGAGGAGAAGGATCCCGCCGTGCGCGCACAGGCGCTGGACGACATCCGCAGGATCGCCGACGATCCGCAGCGGCACCGCCAGTTCCTGCTGCGCAGCTCGCTGATCGACAGCGTGCGCAAGGCCAGGACGATCGCCTGAGGCGCCCGGGCCGGTTCGCCGGCCCTATCCCGCCGCGCAGTACGGCGCCGGGCCGCCGCCCGGCACCGCGCGCACGCTGGCGGCGATGGCATCGGCCACCAGGGCGACCAGCCCCTGGTGGGCCGCCACCACGTCGGCGACCGACCCGCCGGCCGCGGCCTGCTCGAAGCGGCCCAGGCAGACCTGCCCCGCGCCACCCGCCGACGGTTTGACCGACCACGCCACCGTGGCCTCGACCGGTCCGCCCAGGCGCGCGTCCAGGCGCGAGAACTCGACGTTGATGCGGTAGGCGGGCTTGCCCGCCACGCCGCCCTTGGCCACGTCCACCGCGTGCAGCCGGCCCTGGAGCGCCGAGGACAGCGCATCCTGCAACTCGTCCCCCAGCGTGGCGGACCACCGCTGCCCTTCCAGCATCTGCAGCTTCGCGCCATCCTCGCGCAGCACGATCTGGCGGCGGCGCAGGCGCTCGGGCAGCGCCACGGGAGCCAGGTCGATCACCATGGCCGGTCCGGCCGAGGGCACCGCTGCCGCTTCCCGCGACGGGACCTGCAGCGTGTAGACGTCGGGCGCCGGCGGCGCGGCGCATCCCGACAGTCCGGCGGCCAGCGCCGCCACGCCCAGCGCGTGTGTCTTCATCGTTCTTCCTTGGGCTTTCCGCGCAGCAGAGACTGCGGGTTCTCTTCCAGATAGTCGGTCAACTGGCGCAGCGAATTGGCGGTGCGCATCAGCTCCTGCAACGCGCGCCGCAGGTCCTGCTGCATTGGGGCATCGGCCGAGAACGTGCCTTCGGCGGCCTTGAGCGTCTTGCGCGCGTCTTCCATGGTCGCCACGATCTCCGGGGCGACCTGCCCGTCCAGCCGTTTCACCAGCTTGTCGGCCGACGCCATGGTCTCGCGCATGCCGGCCAGCGCCGCCGTCAGGTCGCGGCCGATGGCGTCGAACGGCACCTTGCCGATCTTGTCCACGATGTCGGCCAGCTTGCCCTGCAATTCATCGAAGGCGCCCGGTATCGTCGGGAATTCGTCCAGGCCGTGGCTGCGGCCCATGTTGGCCGGCGGCGGCGCACCCTTGAAGAAATCGATGGCGACGTACATCTGGCCGGTCAGCAGGTTGCCGTTGCGCAGTTGGGCGCGCATGCCGCGGCGCACCAGCGCGTCCGTCAGGCGGCGCTCCGCGTCGGCATCCAGCGCGCCCGGCTCGCCGGGCCGGCGCAGGCCCAGGCGCGAGGGATAGAAGTCCACCACCACCGGCAGCCGGAAGGAATTGGTGGACCGGTCGAACTCGATGCCGATGGAGCGGACGGCGCCTATCACCACCCCGCGGAAGTCGACCGGCGCGCCGGGCGACAGGCCCCGGACCGATTGCTCGAAGTACATCACCACGCTGGTCGCCGGACCGTCGTCGACCTTGAGCGCGTCGTCCTGGTTGCCGGCAAGCTGGAACACGGCATCGTCCTGCGCCGGCTGCCCCGGCGGCAGGTGGGGCGAGTCGATGAACGAGACCCCGCCCAGCAGCACGGTGGAGATCGATTCGGTCTGCAGCTTCAGGCCGTCGGCGTCCAGCTTGAGGTTGACGCCGCTGGAATGCCAGAAGCGGGAACTGGTGGTGACGAAGCTGTCGTAGGGCGACCGGACGAATACCCGCACGGTCACGCCCTTGCCGTTCTGGTCCAGGTCATAGGCCACGACCTGGCCCACGTTGACGCGGCGGAAGTACACCGGCGAACCGATGTCGAGCGAGCCCAGGTCGCCGGCGTGCAGGACGAACTGCTTGCCCGGCGTGTCGGCCGTCACGATGGGCGGCACTTCCAGGCCCGTGAACGAGTCCTCGCGCTCCTGCGAACGTCCGGCGTCCACGCCTATGTAGGCGCCCGACAGCAGCGTGCCCAGGCCGCTGACGCCGCTGGCGGCGATGCGCGGCTTGACCACCCAGAAGCGGCTGTCCTCGACGGCGAAGTTGGCGGCATCGGAGGTCAGCTCGACCTCGACGATGACGTGCGACCGGTCTTCGGCCAGGCGGATGGATTTCACCTGGCCGATGTCCACGTCCTTGTAGCGGACCTTGGTCTTGCCCGCCTCGATGCCTTCGGCCGAGCGGAAGGTGATGTCGATGGTCGGCCCGCGGGCATACCAGCTGTTGACCGCGAACGAAAGGCCGGCGATGGCCGCGACGATGGGAATCAGCCAGACCAGCGACGGCAGCCACCGGTTGGGCCGGCGGCGCGCCGGCTCGCCCGGCGTGGCGTCGGCGGGAGTATCAGGCTTGGTTGTCATGGGCGTCTATGGGGTCCCAGATAAGGCGAGGATCGAAGCTCATCGAAGCGAGCATGGTCAGCACGACCACGGCACCGAACGCGATCGCGCCGGGCTCGGGCCGGACGGTGGCCAGCGCATCCAGGCGCACCAGCGAAGCCAGCAGCGCGACGACGAACACGTCCACCATGGACCAGCGCCCCACGGCCTCGACCATGCCGTACAGCCGGGTGCGTTCGACCGGCCGCCAGGTCGAACGCGCCTGGGCCGTGATGACGAGCATCAGCAATACGATGAGCTTGAAGATGGGGATGACGATGCTGGCGCAGAAAACCACGGCGGCGACGAAATAGGAGCCGTCCTGCCACAGGTAGACGACGCCGCTCAGGATGGTGTTGGTCTGCGAGCCCAGCAGCGTGCCGGTGGTCATGATGGGCAGGATGTTGGCCGGCAGGTACAGGGCCATGGCGGCCAGCAGGAAGGCCCAGGTGCGGCGCAGGCTGTCGGGCTTGCGCAGGTGCAGCGCCGCACCGCAGCGGTCGCACGCGAAGCCGCCGCGCCGGCGGGGATGGATGGCCGAGCACTGCGGGCACTCCATCACGCCCGCCTGTGCCGCGGTGCGCACCGGGCTCATGGCCGGTGCTCCGCGGGAGACGGATGGCCGGCCTCGATGGCCTCGGCATGCTCCCACAGGTCGGCCGGATCGAAGCTGACCACGATCGCCAGCAGCACCGTCAGCGCCCCGAACGCCCACAGCGCCACGCCGGGGATCACGATCGCCATCGCGGACAATTTCACCAGCGATGCCACGATGCCCAGCATGAAGACCTCGATCATGCCCCACGGCCGCCCCAGCCGGACAAGGCGCACCACCGGGCCGAAGCCGGCCGGGATCCGGCCCAGCCACAGCGGCACCAGCAGGTAGGCCAGCAGGCCCAGTTCGACCAGCGGCATCAGGATGGTCGTGACGAATACCAGGGTCGAGACCGACAGCATGTCCTCCCGCGCCAGTACCCGGACCGCGCCCCAGACGGTGGTGCGCGTGCTCAGGCCCTGGATCTCCATCGTGACGATGGGGAAGGCGTTGCAGCAGACGAAGACGATGAGGCTGGCCAGCACCACCGGCAGCAGGGCTCCGTAGCGCCGGTCGTTGTTCCGGTAGAGCTCGGACCCGCAACGTGGGCAATAGGCCCGCTCGCCCGGGTCGAGCCGGATCCGGCGGAACACGGCATCGCAGTGTTCGCACAGCTTCAGCGACGTGTCGGCGCGAGGATCGGAATAGTTGGACATGAAGAGGGCTGTCCGCTTCCGCCGCGGGCGGATTGGGCAAGAAGACACTTACAGACAAGACTGTATGTATATGCCTGCGCCATGATATCGCAGATTGCCGCGGCCGCGCATCGCCTCACGGCGCCTGGGACAGGGCCCGGGCCTCTTCCTCCAGGCATTCGACCAGGGCCAGCATGGCGGGCGACGGTTCCAGGCTGTCATGGCGTATCACCCCGATGGGGCCGAACACCGGCGGCAACTCCACCGCCAGAATCGCCAGCGCATGCCGGCGCGCATGATAGGCGGCCACCGCGCGCGGCATCACCGACAAGGCCTGGCTGTTGTCCATCAGGACCATGTTGTTCAGCACCGAGGCCGATTCCACCCGCGAGGCCGGACGGACGTCCTCGCGCTGGAACAGCATGTCCAGCCCCGCGCGCACCGGGCTGCCGCGCGGCGGCAGGATCCACGGGTAGGCCGCCAGGTCCTTCCAGGACGGCCGTTTCCTGGATGCCAGCGGGTGGCTGGCCGACCCGCATACGCACATCGGCTCTTCACCCAGGATGCGCGTGGAGAGTCCGGCACCGGCCGTGCCCGCCCCCAGCCGCGCCACCACCAGGTCCAGCTTGCGGGTCTGGAGATCGGGCAGCAGCGCCTCGATCGAACCTTCTCGCACCAGCACGTTGACCCCCGCCGTCCGGCGCTCGAGCCGCAACAGCGTGCGCGGGACCAGGAAGGCGGCGGAGGACGAGTTGATGCCCACGCTCAGGGTCTCGACGCCCAGGCCGCCGGGCTCGGACCATTCCCGTCCCATGCGTTCGAGGTCGCCCAGCACCCAGCGCGCGTGCCGGATCATCGAGGCGCCGTGCAGCGTCGGGAAGGTCCCTTTCGAGGTGCGCTCGAACAACCTGGCCCCGACCATGCCCTCGAGCTCGGCCAACATCCTGGAGACCGCCGGCTGGGTCGTGGCCATGCGGCGCGCGGCCTCGCCCACGTTGCGCACGTCGTCCATCACCACCATCAGGCGCAGGTGGCGCAGCCGGAGCCGGCCGCGCAGGTACCAGTCCGCGCGCAGCGCGGTCTCGGAAGCATCGGGCATTACATACCAATTTTGATATGTTGATGGCCAAATATATCATTGGACCGCAATGATCGAGATCGGCCATCATCTGCCGCAGATGAAGCGTCCGCCACCAGGAACGGACGCATCGAAGGAGACGATCATGCTGAATTCCGCCACCGGCCTCGTGGCCGCCCTCGCCTTCGCGGCCGGTGCCCAGGCCGCCTATCCCGACCGCCCCGTCACGCTGGTCGTGCCCTCGGTTCCCGGCGGCGCCGCCGACATGGTGGGCCGGCTGGTCGCCGAACAGCTCGGCAAGCAGTGGAACGTACCCATCATCGTCGAGAACAAGCCCGGCGGCGCCACCATCATCGGCACCCAGGCGGTGATCAAGGCCGCGCCCGACGGCTATACCCTGCTGCTGGGCATCGACGCCTCCTTCGCCGCGGTGCCCTTCCTGATGGAGAAAATGCCGTACCAGCCGCAGAAGGACCTGGAACCGGTCGCCACGCTGTCCACCCTGCGCTACGTGCTGGTCGCCTCGCCCACGGCGCCGTTCAAATCGGTCGAACAACTGCTGGAGCAGGCGCGCGCCCGCCCCGACACGATCACCTACGCCAGCGGCGGCGAGGGCTCCACCCACCACCTGGGCATGGCGCTGTTCGAACAGGAGGCCGGCGTGTCGTTCAAGCACGTGCCGTACAAGGCGGCGCCCCAGGGCTTCGTGGACGTGATGGGCGGCCACATCGACATGATGTTCCTGGCCGCCAGCACGGCCATCCAGCCGGTCCGGGGCGGCAAGGTCCAGGGGCTGGCCAACACGGCGGCCACGCCCATCCCCGACCTGCCTGACCTGCCCATGCTCAAGGACAAGGTGAAGGGCTTCACCTTCGACAGCTGGTTCGGCCTGTTCGCGCCGGCCGGCACGCCGGCGGCGGTGATCGACAAGCTGACCGCGTCCGTCCAGGCGGTGCTGCGCAATCCGCAGGTGCGCGACAAGCTGCAGGCCCAGGGCCTGGCGGCGGGCGAAGGCGGCCCGCGCGAGCTGCGCGAGCGCATCGCCGCGGACACTCGCCGCCTCGTCCCCGTCATCGCCAAGATCAAGAGCCAGCAAAGCAAGCCATGAAGCGCCCCAACATCCTGCTCATCACCACCGACCAGCACCGGGGCGACTGCCTGGGCTTTGCCGGACGGCGCGTGAAGACGCCGCACATCGACGAGCTGGCTCGCACCGGCACGCACTTCTCGTCGTGCATCACGCCCAACCTGGTATGCCAGCCATCACGGGCATCGATACTGACCGGCCTGCTGCCGCTGACCCACGGCGTCTGCGACAACGGCATCGACCTGGACGAGCGCACGGGCGAAGCCGGCTTCGCCGGCAGCCTGGCCGCGGCGGGATACGCCACCAGCTTCATCGGCAAGGCACATTTCTCCACGCACCACACATTCGCCCGCACCGGCCGGCCCGAGTGCCAGCACACCGAGGCCGAACTGGGGCCCGACTGGTCGGGTCCCTACATGGGCTTCGGCCACGTGGAACTGGTCGTCGAAGGCCACAACTACTGGCTGCCCACGCCGCTGCCCGGCGGCCTGCACCATTCTCGCTGGTACTACGGCGACGGGCTGGGGGACATGCGCAACCGCCTCTACCAGACCGACCTGGGACCACCCAGCGGCGCGCCGCAAACCTTCAACTCGGCCCTGCCCGTGGCCTGGCACAACTCGACCTGGATCGGCGACCGGACCATCGAATACCTGCGCGCGCATCGCGACGAGCCCTTCTGCCTGTGGGCCTCGTTCCCGGATCCGCACCATCCCTTCGACTGCCCCGAACCCTGGTCCCGGCTGCATCATCCGGACGACGTGGACCTGCCCCGCCACCGTTCCACCGACTACGATCGGCGCCCCTGGTGGCATCGCGCCGCCATGGAAAGCCGGCCGGTGGGCAGCGCCGAGGTCCAGGCATTGCGACAGAACTTCTCGCGCATCCCCACCCAGCCCGATGCCCAGCTGCGCAACATCATCGCCAACTACTACGGAATGATCTCGCTGGTGGACCACCAGGTAGGCCGCATCCTCAAGGCCTTGCACGAGTACGGACTGGACGGCGACACGCTGGTCGTCTTCACCTCGGACCACGGCGAATGGCTGGGCGACCACGGCCTGATGCTCAAGGGACCCATGGCCTACGAAGGCCTGCTGCGCGTGGCCATGGTGGCGCGCGGGCCGGGCGTGCAAGCCGGCGTGCAGGTGCGCGATCCGGTCTCGACCCTGGACCTCGCGGCCACGATGTTCGACTACGCGAACACCGCCGCGCTGGGGCCGCAGCACGGCCGGAGCTTGCGGCCGCTGCTGGAAGGCGCGGACGCCGGCCGGGACTATGCCCTGAGCGAATGGGACGTAGCGGCCTCGCGCTGCGGCGTGGAACTGAAGCTGCGCACGGTACGCACCCGGGACTGGAAACTCACGCACGAACAGGGCAGCGGCGCGGGCGAGATGTACAACCTGGCCGACGATCCGGACGAGATGGACAACCTGTTCGACGACCCTGGCTACGCGGGCCGGCGGCGGGAACTGCTGGACATGCTGCGCGAGCGGCCCGATGACCGGCGGCCCGAGCGGCTGCCGGCTTCGGGCGTGGCCTGAGACGGCGGCCCCAATCCTAGGGCTCCCGGGAAGACTCGGGCTTGAACCGGCCCAGCCCCCTGGAAACCTGATCGGCCGACTCGACCAGCCTGGCCAGATAGCGATCCACCGCCTCGACCGATGTCATCACCGACGAAAACCAGGTCAGGCCCAGCGTGGCGGCGACGCCGCCATGGTGGAAAACCGGAACAGCCAGCGTGCAGGACTGCTGGCTGAGTTCGGGCACGCGCAGGGCATACCCCTGCCGCCGGGTCTCCTCCAGCAGGCGCTCCAGCCCCTCGGGGTCATGCGCCAGCGCGTCTTCCTCGCGGCCCGTGCGGCGCACCACGTCCAGGATGAACTCGCGCTCCTGCGGATCGCAGAATGCAAGGTAGGCCAGGCCCAGCGCCCGCCCCACCAGGCTGCGCCGAAGGTTGATCGACGAATGCAGCAGCGACAGCGGCGACTGCGGAATGGTGCTGTAGCGCACCACCATCGCGTCGATGTCCAGCAGCGCCAGCGTGACCGGCCACTTGAATTCGCGCGTCAGCGCGTCGCACACGGGCGTAGCCACCTCGATCACCTGCGGCTGGTGGTTGTAGCCGCAGCACAGCGACGCCACGCCCGAGGCGAGGTAGTACGCGCCGAACCGCACCGATTGCGCCACCAGCCCCTTGGCTTCGAACGTGCGCAGCAGCCGTGCGATCGTGGACTTGGGTATGCCGGTGCGCCGGTGCAGATCGTCGATGCTCGATACCGACTGCCGGTTCAGGGCCTGCAACAGCTCGATCGCCCGCTCCACGCTGCGGATGCCGCCGCGGGCGCGTTCGTCCGGCGCGTCCGGATGCGGCCGGGTCATGCCGGCTGCGCCTCGGCGGCACCGGCCGCGGCGCGCGCCGCCATGTGCTGGCGATAGGTGCTGAGGCGGTAGCCAAGATCGGGCGAAGCCTCTTCCACATGCATGGAGATAGCAATGGGCAAACGGTCGGACAAGGGCTTGAATCGTGCGAGGATGGCAGCGAACAAGCGGTCGGTCGACGCCTTCTTTACCTGCGGATCCCGGCCAGGCAGCGTGCGCAGGACAAGATGCACGAAGACGTTGTCGGGGTGGGCGTCGGCGATGCGGTAGCGCCGGACCGGCACCGCGCGGGTACGCAGCCCGGCCAGCGGAAAGACACCGTCGACCGCCACCTCGCGGTGTATGTCATCGAGCAGCGCGTCGACATCGACGTGCGACTCCAGGTTGTCGGAATACTCCATCCACAGATGCGGCATGTCTGTCCCCCTGGCTTACTGGATGCGCAACTGATGGCGCTGGATGAAACCTGCGATGTCCCGCGCCTCGCCACGATACTTCTTGCCGAAATCCGCGGCGCTCTGCACGTCCAGGATGATCCCCTCTTCGCCCAGCTTGCTCTGGACGGCGGGATCCCTGAGTGCGGCATTGATGGCCGTATTGAGGCGCTCGACCACCTCGGGCGGCGTGGAGGGCGGGGCGAACACGCCCAGCGCGCCGCTGGCATTGAAGCCCGGCGCGCCGCTGCGGGCGATCACCGGCAGCCTGGGAAAGGCGGGGCTGGGATCGGGCGAACCGATGGCCAGCGCCCGAACGGTGCCGCTTTGCAGATGGCCGGCGGCCAGCGACGAGGAACCGAAGATGGCCTGCACCCGGCCGCCCAGCATGTCGGTCAGCATCTGGGCCGCGCCCTTGTACGGCACCGCGGTCATCTTCAGGCCAAAGGCCGCGTTCAGGTGCTCCAGCGCGAAATGGTTGGGCGAACCGATGCCGCTGGTGCCGAAGTTGTAGATGCCCGGCCGGCTCTTGACCAGCGCCACGAACTCCTCGAAGGTCTTGGCCGGAAAATCGGCGCCAACCAGCAACAGCGTGGTCGGCCGCCCCACCGAGGCCACCGGGAGCAGGCCGTTGACCGGATCGAAGCTGAGTCCCTGGTTGGTGGCCGCGGCGATCTGCAACGAGGTGTAGGCGGTGAAGAGGATGGTATGGCCGTCGGGTTTGGCCTTGGAGGCGAGGTTGGCGCCGACCAGGCCCGCCGCCCCACCCTTGTTCTCGGGCACGACGGCCTGGCCCAGCATGGGGGCCAACACGGTCGCCAACTGGCGCGCGACGGTATCGACGATGGCGCCGGGCGGATAACCGATCAGCATGGTCACGGGCTGGGTGGGATACGGCCCCTGGGCCTGCGACGGCGCGGCGGCCAGCAGCGCGAAAACGGCGCCCAGCAGGCGCGCGGCGGTACGGACGGCGCGTGGGCAAGCGCGCGCCGCCGAAAGCTCGGAACGGTACATGATGTCTCCAGGAATGAATCGTTATGGGTGGCGCGCCTCAGGCGCCGGCGGCCGGATCCTCGTAGTCGGCCGAGTTGCAGATCCAATGGTGCGCGATGAAATCGCGCCGTGGCGGTGAAAACACGTCGATCAGCAGGTGGTAGCCCGGTCCGACGCCCTCCGTGGTGTGGACCAGATTGACCGGGATCACCAGCAACGTGCGCGGATCGGCCTGCACATGCAGGTCGTCGCGCCAGCGCGTCGCGTCGTTGCCCCAAGGCGTGCGCAGGTGGTGCACGAACTCGCCCTCGATGGCCAGCGAGCCTTGCTCGAAGCGCGCGTGGCTGTGGGGGCTGAGCTGCGTGCGGTCGCGCGGACCGTCGTATTCGACCCAGTTGATGCTCAGGGTATCGGTCTGCAGCATCTTCAGGCGCTTCTTGTCGGGTGGCGCAATGATATCGTCGACGGGAATCACGACCAGCTCGCCGGCCTTGCGCACGCGGCGGAACGCCGGGGTCGAGGCGACGACGCGCGGATCGTGCTCCACGGCATTCAGGTAATCCTGCTCCGCCAGGTCCGGGCGCGAACTGGCGATCAGAATGCCCGGACCCGGCGCATCCAGCGTGACCGTGCAGCGCCCGGCCGGCACGATGCACAGCGAACGGCCGGGCGCATCGGCCCGTCCCCCTTCGTACTCGATGTGCGCGCCCGCGCCCGGCAGCAACAGCAGCAGTTCGTGCTCGCTGCGCGCCGCATGGGGCTGGGTGCTGTCTATCCATTCGACCGAGAAATTCTGGGCACGGCCGATGCGCCGGCCACCGGCCGTCAGCGGGTTGTCCAGGTCGATCAGGTCTGCGTCGCGCAGCACCGTGGAGTCGTTGTCGCTTGCCATGGCTGGATTCGTAGCGTGTCGTTCAGTTGAGCGGAGGGTTGGGGCGGGACAGCTCGACGAGTTCGCCGACGGAGGAATACTGCGAGCCGCCCAGACGGGTCAGCGGACGCGTGCGGGCGACGTCGAAATGGCCCTGTGCCGTCATGAACGCCTCGTCCAGGTGCACGCCGACGATGCGGCCGAATACCACCGAGCTGCGAGTCTCGCCGGGCCGCTCGGGCTCGATCTCGACGATGCGCAGCAGCGTGCATTCGAGATGGGCGGGCGAGGCGCCCACGCGCGGCGGGCGAACCTTGACGCTGGCGAGCTTCTCCAGCCCCGCCAGCGCGAACTCGTCGGTGCCGTGCGGCACGTTCAGCGAAGTCTGGTTCATCGCCTCGCGCAGGTCCCAGGTGACCAGGTTGGCGACGAATTCCCCGGTGGCGCGGACGTTGGCCAGCGTGTCCTTCTCCGGGCGGTCGCCCGCGGCGTTGCACGAGAAGATCAGCACCGGCGGCGCGGTGGAGACGAGATTGAAATGCGAGAACGGGGCGAGGTTGGCCACGCCCGTGGCGCTGAGGGAGCTGATCCAGCCTATCGGCCGCGGCGCGACGATGGCGTTGAACAGGCTGCGCTTGAAACCGGGTGCGGTCTCGGGATCGAGAAACATGGCGGCGGGATGGGGGTAGCGGGTGACGGGCGCAGCGGCGACGGTCCGCCGCGTGCGGTTCGCGAAAAATATACGAACCCGCGCGGCACGCTGTCCATCGACATTTCCCGACTTTTCTCCCAGTGGAAAGCTCGGCCGCCGCCGGGCCTTCCCCAGGCGCGGCCGCTCAGGCGGTGCCGCCCACCGTCAACCCTTCCATCCGCAGCGTGGGCTGCCCCACCCCCACCGGCACGCTCTGTCCATCCTTGCCGCAGGTACCCACGCCGGAATCGAGCTTCATGTCGTTGCCGATCATGCCGACCCGGGTCATGGCATCCGGGCCGTTGCCGATCAGCGTCGCGCCCTTGACCGGATAGGTGATCCGGCCGTCCTCGATCATGTAGGCCTCGGAGGTCGAGAAGACGAACTTGCCGTTGGTGATGTCCACCTGTCCGCCGCCGAAGTTGACGGCATACAGGCCGCGCTTGACCGAGCGCACGATTTCCTCGGGATCCTTGTCGCCGGCCAGCATGTAGGTGTTGGTCATGCGCGGCATGGGCAGGTGGGCGAACGATTCGCGCCGGCCGTTGCCGGTCACCGCCGTCTTCATCAGCCGCGCGTTCAGCGAGTCCTGCATGTAGCCGCGCAGAATGCCGTCCTCGATCAGCACGTTGCGCTGCGAGACGTTGCCTTCGTCGTCGATGTTGAGCGAACCCCGGCGGCCGGGGATGGTGCCGTCGTCGACCACGGTCACGCCCTTGGACGCCACGCGCTCGCCGACGCGGCCGGAGAACACGCTCGACCCCTTGCGGTTGAAGTCGCCTTCCAGCCCGTGGCCCACGGCCTCGTGCAGCAGGATGCCCGGCCAGCCCGAGCCCAGCACCACGGTCATCTCGCCCGCCGGCGCCGGACGCGCCTCGAGGTTGACGAGCGCCTCGTGCACGGCATGGTCCACGTACTGCTGCAGCAGCTCGTCGCTGAAATAATCGAAGCCGGTACGCCCGCCGCCGCCGCCGTGGCCCACTTCGCGCCGCCCGTCCTGCTCGGCGATCACGGTCAGGGACAGCCGCACCAGCGGCCGCACGTCGGCGGCCAGGCGGCCGTCGCTGCCGGCCACCAGGACGACGTCGTATTCGGCCCCCAGGCCGGCCATCACCTGCACCACCCGCGGATCCTTGGCCCGCGCCATGCGCTCCACCCGCTCGAGCAGCGCGACCTTGTCGGGAGCCGGCAGCGAGACCAGCGGATCCTGCGGCAGGTAGAGCGAACGCCCCTCGGTGGGCCGATAGCCGCTGGCCACCTTGGCCCGGCCGGCGCCCTGGCGCGCGATGGTGCGCACCGCGCGGGCCGACGACAGCAAGGCATCCTGGGACAAGGAATCCGAATAGGCGAATGCGGTTTTCTCGCCGCTGAGCGCGCGCACGCCCACGCCCTGCTCGATGGAGAAGCTGCCGGTCTTGACGATGCCTTCCTCCAGGCTCCAGCCTTCGCTGCGGGTGTACTGGAAGTACAGGTCGGCATAGTCGACCTTGTGGGTGAAGATTTCGCCCAGCGCGCGGGAGAGATCCGCCTCGTCCAGGCCCCAGGGGTCGAGAAGCAGGGATTTGGCGATGGCCAGGGACTGGATGTTCGGTTCTACGAGTTGCATGGATGGGTGATAAGGAAATCGTTGCGAAACGCGGCGGGCGCCACGGGGTCTACAGTACACGATGGCGCAGCGCGGGCAGCGCGGCGCGCACCTCGGCGATGCGGGCGGGATCCAGCAGGCCGTCGACCACGCCGGGGCCCTCGGGCAGCACGGACTGCACCGTTCCCCAGGGATCGACCAGCATCGCGTGGCCCCAGGTCCGGCGCCCGTTGGGGTGCGTGCCGCCCTGCGCCGGCGCCAGGACGTAGCACTGGTTTTCTATCGCGCGGGCGCGCAGCAGGATTTCCCAATGCGCCTGGCCTGTGGTGTAGGTGAAGGCGGCCGGCACCAAAATCAAGTCCACCTGGCCCAGCGCCCGGTACAGCTCGGGAAACCGCAGGTCGTAGCAGGTGGACAGGCCCACCCGGCCCCAGGCCGCGTCGAAGCCCACCGGCGCGGCACCGGGGCGGATGCTCTGCGCCTCGTCGTAGGACTCGGCGCCGCGGCGGAAGTTGAACAGGTGGATCTTGTCGTAGCGCGCGAGCGTGCGGCCGTCGGGGCCGTAGACGAACGCGGTGTTGTAGACCCGGTCCGGATCCGGACACTCCAGCGGCAGGGTTCCCCCCGCCAGGTAGATGCCGTGCCGGCGCGCCTGGGCGGCCAGGAACGCCTGGACCTGGCCGTGTCCCTCGCGTTCGCGGATGGCCACTTTCTCGCGGTCGCTGCGGCCCATGAAACAGAAATACTCGGGCAGGGCCACCAGGTTGGCGCCCCGGCCGGCGGCTTCGGCGATCAGGGCTTCGGCGTCGGCGAGGTTGCGCGCCACGTCGGGGGTCGAAACCATCTGGATGGCCGCCACGCGCACGGCGGGGTCGGAAGCTGTCATGGGCGGGGGTTCCTGGCTGTGTGTTGCACGGGCATGCGGCTATTGTCGCGCAGAATCACGGCGGTGGTGCCGCCGGCTCGGCCACGGGCGGTGCCGTTTCCTTGCCCGCCGCATCGACCTTGGTGCTGCCGACCTTGGCCACCTGGGGGTCGGTCCAGGTGCCGGTGACCTCGTACTGGTAGGCCAGGACCTTGGACAGCGGATCCTTCAGCAGCAACTGGGCCAGGAACACGCTCAGCCCCACCGCGGGGTTGACCGCCAGCCCGTACAGCAGCGAGGCGGCGCCGGCATCTAGCTTGGGCACCACCACCACCTGCAGGCGCTGGGTCTCGTGCGCCAGGTCGGCATCGCCGGCGATGACGACGGTGGCGTTCACGCCGTTCATCTTGAAATCGTCGGTATGGGCCACGCCGTTGGCGATGGCCGCGTGCGCCCGTATCGTGTCGTAGGCGAAGCCTTCGCTGAAGATATCGCGGAAATCCAGCGTCACCCGGCGCGGCAGCGATTGCAGCGACAGCACGCCCAGCAGCTTGGCGATGCCCGGCTCGGCCTTGAGGAACTGCCCCTTGTCCAGCGACAGCTCGACCTTGCCGGACAGGCTCGCCAGGTCCAGCGTGTAAGGCAGGCCCCGCCACGATACCTGCGCCGACATGCTCCCCGTCCCGCCCGCCATGGCGCCGTGCACGCCCATGCGCTCGAGGAACTTGCCGGTGTCGGCCAGCTTGAGCACCGCGTCGAGCGACATCGCGCGCCGGCCTCCGGGGCGGGCGCCGGTTTCCAGCTTCCAGACGCCCGAACCGTCCAGCTCGGCGTCCGGGTTTTTCACGTTCAACCGGCGCAGCCGCCATTCGCGGCCCCGGTCGGAACTCTGGGCCAGCACCTCCAGCCGTCCCAGCGCCTTGCCGAACAGTTCGAAGTGCTCGGCCACGAGATCGATTTCCGGCACGTCCTGGTCGTCGGCGGCGGGCTCGTCCAGCGCGCCGCCGCGATCCGCGTCCTCGGTCTCGCTGTCGACCACCAGCCGCGACAGCCGCGCGCTCAGGCGGTTGGGCCCTTCGCCGCCGCGGGTTTCGGCCCATGACAGGCGGCCGGCCAGCTGGGCCGACTCGACGTCGGCACGCCAGTTGGCGTTGCCGCCTGTCTCCTGCCGCACGGCGTACAGCGTGACCTTGTCGAGCTGGCGGCCATGCACGCGCAACACCGGGGTCGACAGGCTGATGCGGTTCAGGGGAATGTCCGCGCCCCCGCCCTGGCCGGCCCCCGCCGCCGGATCCCTGGGCGGCTCGAACTCCGCGGCCACCTTGCGCAGTGCGTCCACGTCGACCTCGGGCAGGGAAGCGCTCACGCTCAGCCCCGGACCCCCGATCGTGGCCGCGCGGTTGATGCCGATGGCCCCCCGCACGGCGGCCACGGTGCCGGCGGACGCGTAGTCGCGTTCGACGTGCAGGTTGACGGCGGGCCCCAGGCTGCCGGCGAACCAGTCCATCCGGGGCTTGTCCGCCGTGGCGGCGTTTCCGCTCCATTCCAGCCGCGACGGGCGCGCCTCTTGCGCGGTCTTGCCCAGCGGCGCGGGCAGGTCGGCCGCCAACCCCACCAGGTCGGACTCCACCAGCACGGTGGGCGTCTTGCCGGGCGGGATCCGCACCGAGGCCTTGTAGGCCGTGCGGCCGGACAGCCGCGCCATGCCGGGGGCCTTCCACCAGAAGCCCAGCGCCGCGGCCGATGCGGAGCCCTCGGCCCGCAGCAGGTCCGTGCCGTCCGGCTGCGGGCCGCCGGACAGCTTCAGCGGGCCGTCCAGAGCCATGCCCGCCACGTTGCGCAGGGCGATGCCATGCTGGTCGAAGGCCACCGTCCCGGTCAGCCGCGAGAAAGGCGGCACGGCGGGCGCCAGGGAGAAATCGTTGCCCGACAGCCGGACCTCGCCCTTGACCTGCACCTCGGCATGGCCGGGATCCGCGTCATGGTGGTCGAGCGGAATGCGCAGGGACAGGGGCACCACGAAGTTGCCGCTGGCGGAGGCGTCGTCCAGCGCGCCGCCTATCATGTGTCCCACCGGCGAGCGCTTGACGAAGGCCAGGAACGCCGGCGCCGCCCCGCGCGTCTCGCCATCGATCTCCAGCAGCGGCCCATGCTCGAGGTTGGCGATGGCCGCGCGCGTGCGCCCCATGGCCACGGTCGTCGCGCGGTCCACCCGCACGCGGCCTGAGCGGACGTCCACGCCCATCGACACCCGGTCGAACACGAGATCCCCCGCGAGGTCTTCCAGCCGGGGCCAGAACTCGCCTCGCGCCAGGGGTTCGGGCAGGTAGTCCAGGGTCACGCCGCTGACCTTGCCTGCCACCCGGAACTCCCCGGACTTGTCCGCGCCGTAGGGAAAGGTGTCCAGGTCGCCGCGCAGGCGCACGGCCACGTTCTCGGCCTGTCCCGAGACCAGCGCATGCTGGAGCCAGGTCCGGACGTCCGCGCCGACCACGATGGGGATGTAGCGATGGACCTCGCGCACGTCGGCGCGCGCCAGCGTGCCCCGCAGGTCCAGGGTGCCGGCGGGCCCGCGGCCCTGGCTGCTCCAGTTGCCGCTGAAACTGCCCTCCACGCCGCGGCGGCTGAAATCCAGGCGCTCGACGTCGACCGTCCAGGCGCCGTCGGCCCCCTTGCGGGCCGCGGCCCGGACATCGAAGACATCCATGGGCAGGTCGGGCTCGGCGAACACGCCCGGAAAACGCAGCACGGCGTCGCGCGCGTGGACGTCGACGCGTCCGCCCTGCGCGTCCACCTCGATGCTGCCCCGCAGGTTGGAGAACCCCGGCCGTTGCGGATGGTGGCCATCGTTGACCGCCGGTTCCGGCGCCGCCGCGATCGACAGCCCCGAGAACGCCGCGCGCCCCGACACCCCGGTGGGCTGCGCGGGCGCCCCCTGCCAGCCCAACCGCAGTTCGTCGATCCGGCCCTCGGGCCGCAGCTCGGCCAGCTTCTCGCGCGCCGCCGCTGGCAGGGGCAGGCGGTCCGCCAGATGCAGGCCGGTCGCGAGATCGAATCCGTCCACCTCGAGCTGCGTGGCGGGCGGCGTGCCCTGACGCCCCGGAGTCCAGGTGGCGGCCAGCCGCTGGGGATGCAGCGCCAGGCCATCGGCGGTCGCCGCGTCCAGCCCGGCCAGGTCCAGCTGGTAGCCGCCGCCGGCCACCGGGGACAGCTCGGCCCGGCCCGCCAGCCTGGCGATGTCCAGCGGCGGCAGGTCCGGCCCGAGCTGCACGCTCAGGTCGCGCAAGGCCAGGCGCGCGCTGCCGGAGCGGATTCGTCCACGGTCGTAATCCATCCAGGCCCGCAGGTTGCCCGCGCCCTGCCGAGGCTCGCCCGGCAGGTCCAGCCAGGGCCGCCATCCCGCCAGGTCGACGCCGTCCAGCGCCGCGTACAGCGACCCCCGCCATTGCTGCGGATCGGAGGCGTCCAGCGTGAACCAGCCATGCGTGAAGTCCGCGCGCACGTCCAGCATGGACCCCAGCGCGGCGGGCGGCTCGGCCCTGAGCGCGGCACGGTGGTGGCGCCCGGTGTTGCGCATCACGAAGGCCACGTTGCCGATCTCCAGCGGCGGCGCCTCCCGCCGGGCATCGTTCCACCGCAGGCGGGCGCCGCGTACCACGACCTCGCGCTGGGACAGCAGCCAGTCCAGGCCTTCGCGCGATCCGCCCCGGGCCTGGGGATCGACTTCCCAGCCGGCGATCCAGTAGCGCCCCTGCCCATCGCGGCGCGCCTCGAGTTCGGGCGCGTCGAGCTGCAGGCGCAGCAGGCGCGGCTCCAGCACCAGCAGGCTGCGCCACGACAGGATGGCCGACACGCGAGGCAGGACCAGCCCGGACTGCCCGGAGGCATCCGACACCTGGACGGAGGACAGTTCGAAGCTAGGATGCAGGCCCAGCCATTCGGCATCGATCCGGCCTATGGTGACCGAGGCCCCGATCGCGCGGCCGACCATGCGCTCGATGCCCGGCCGGTAGTCGTCGATAGCGGGCAGCACGGCGTAGCGCACGACCACCAGGGCAACCGCGAACAGGAAATAGGCGGCCAGGATCACCCAGACCAGGGGCCGCACCACGAGGCGATAGAGATAGGCTAGGTCGATATGCACGAAGAAACGGCGGAACGCAGTCGTTCCGTCGAAGCGGCCGCTGTGGCCTGGATGGATGAATCGGGAAAATGAAAGCTTATACCGCCCCGCATGTCTTATGCTGGCTTATGCGCAAAACTTCTTCGTGGCGCACAATTCTGTAACGTACTGCCACAACTTTCGCCATGACAGACACTTCGCTGCTCACCCCCGCGCTTTCCTGGTCGGGCCACCTGCGCCGACGCATAGACGCCCAGCCCGACTACGGACGGTGGCTGGCCGACGCGATGACCCGGCCGGTCGACGTCCAGGCCCTGGCCGCCTGGTTCGACGAATTGTGCACGGCCCGGGGCGTGGCCGCGGCCGGCCCCCTCCCGGTGGCGGACTGCCGCGCGGTGCTGCGCAGGCTGCGCGAGCGCGTGTTCTGCACCGTCATGGCCCGCGACCTGGCCGGCCTGGCGCCGCTGGAGGAGGTCGTGGGCGCCATGACCCGCCTGGCGGACCTGGCCATCGAGCAGGCCTACCGCAGCGTGGCGGCCGAACTGGCCGAGGTGCACGGGATCCCGCGCGAGGCCGCCTCCGGCCTGCCGCAGGAAATGCTGATCGTGGGCATGGGCAAGCTGGGCGGCGAAGAACTGAACGTCTCGTCCGACATCGACCTGGTCATGCTGTACGGCGACGAGGGCGAGACCGACGGGCGCAGGCCCATCTCCCATCACGAGTTCTACGGCAGGCTGACGCGGCGCATGATGCCGGTCATCTCCGAGATCGACGCCGACGGCCACGTGTTCCGCACCGACCTGCGGCTGCGGCCCGACGGCGATGCCGGGCCGCTGGCCTGGAGCCTGGACGCCTTCGAGAACTACCTGGTCTCGCAGGGACGGGAATGGGAACGCTATGCCTGGCTGAAGGCGCGGCGCATCGAGGCCCAGGCGTTCGAGGGCAGCGACCCCGCCAGCCAGGCGGCGCAACTGGAGGCGCTGCGGCGGCCTTTCGTCTACCGCAAGTATTTCGACTTCGATGCGCTGGCGGCGCTGCGCGCGCTGCGCGAGCGCATACGCGAGGACTGGAACCGCCGCTCGTACAACGGCACGGGCAGCCAGGCCACGCAGGCCGACAACGTCAAACTGGGCGAAGGCGGCATCCGCGAGATCGAATTCGTGGTCCAGCTCTCGCAACTGATACGCGGCGGCCGCACGCCGACGCTGCAGGAGCGCGGCCTGCTGGCCGCGCTGCATGCCGAGCGCGAGGCCGGCCTGGTCCAGCCGGAGGATGCCGGGCGCCTGGAGGCCGCCTACCGCTTCCTGCGGCGGGTCGAGCATGCCCTGCAATACCGCGAGGACCAGCAGACCCACCTTCTGCCCCAGGACGACGAACGGCGCGCCGAACTGGCCCGCGCGCTGGGCTTCGACGATCCCGCCGGCTTCGAGCGCACGCTGACCGCGCACAGGGAATTCGTCGAAACCACCTTCCGGGGCGTCTTCGGCCAGAACGAAGGCGATCAGTCACCGGGGGACCGCGGCGCGGCCGACCCCGAAGACGAACTGGTCGCGCGCATACGCGCGACCCTGCCGGCCGAGGCCGACAGCCTGCTGCCGCGCGCCTCGGCGCTGCTCGACAGCCCTCGCATACGCAGCCTGCCCGACAACAGCCGGCGGCGCCTGGCCGCCCTGCTGCCGGCCGCCGTGGACGCCTGCGCCGGCACCAAGGCGCCCGCCGCCGCGCTGGTCCGCATGTTCGGGCTGATCGAGCACATCGCCCAGCGCAGCGCCTACATGGCGCTGCTGGCCGAGTATCCCGACACGCTGGCGCGCGTGGCCCGCATCTTCGCGGCCAGCGACTGGGCCGCGGGCTACCTGACCCGGCATCCGCTGCTGCTGGACGAGCTGCTGGACTGGCGCACGCTCATGGTGGAGCCCGACCTGCCCGCCATGGCCCGCAAGCTCAGCGACGAACTGGATGCCTGCGTGATCGACGGCACCGGCGCGCCCGACGTCGAGCGGCAAATGAACCTGATGCGCGACACGCAGCGCCAATGGGGCTTCCACCTGCTGGCGCAGGACCTGGAAGGCCAGTTGACGGTCGAGCGGCTGGGCGACTACCTGTCCATGGTCGCCGACATCATGCTCGAGGAAACGCTCAAGCGCGTCTGGTACAGCGTGTCCAGGGACGAAGGCCGCACGCCCGCGCATTTCGCGGTCATCGCCTATGGCAAGCACGGCGGCAAGGAGCTGGGCTACGCCTCGGATCTCGACCTGGTGTTCCTGTTCGACGACCCGCGCGAGGACGCCGGCGAGATCTACGCCCGCTTCGGCCAGCGCATCCTGTCATGGCTCGGCTCGATGACCGCCTCGGGGCGCCTGTACGAAGTGGACCTGCGCCTGCGCCCCGACGGCCAGGCCGGGCTGATGGTGATCTCGACCGAGGCCTTCGAGCGCTACCAGAAGGAGCACGCCTGGCCCTGGGAGCACCAGGCCATCACGCGCGCCCGCTTCGCCGCCGGGGATCCCGAGGTGGGCAGGCAGTTCGAACGCATCCGGCGCGAGGTGCTGCTGATGCCGCGCGACGCCCGCCAACTGGCCGACGAAGTCATCGCCATGCGCCGCAAGATCAGCGAAGGCCATCCCAACCGCACGCCGGACTTCGACCTCAAGCACGATCCGGGCGGCATGGTGGACGTCGAGTTCGTCACCCAATACCTGGTCCTGCTGCACGCCCGCGAGCACGAGATCCTGGTACAGAACCTCGGCAACATCGCATTGCTGCGCCTGGCCGCCGAAGCCGGCCTGATCCCCGCCGACCTGGCGCGGCGGGTGGGCGATGCCTACCGTACCCTGCGGCGGGAACAGCACGCGCTGCGCCTGCAGGACGTGGAAAAGGCTCGCGTGCCGCAGGAGGCCCTGACGGCGGAACGTGCCGCCGTGATCGAACTGTGGGAACAGGTGCTGGGCCCCCGTTCCTGAGATCCCCGGGGGCGTCGTCCCCCGTCTTCCCCTTCCCCCGATTCCCGCCGCTTCCCGCCGCTTCCCGCCGGAAGCGGCACGCGGCCGCTCGCCCGCTGCTCCACCCTACCTAGGGTTTCACACAGGTCTTATTTTTGAGTTTTTTACGTAATATGCAAAAAACTCGAATTTCAATGGCGATTATTCGCCACATATCAGATTATATTTTCCATCATGCCCCAAAGACCCGGTCTTTCCTTCAGCCACGTCGGCATCTTCGTCACCGATATCCAGCGGATGGCCGATTTCTATTCGCAGGTCCTGGATTTCACGATCACGGACCGTGGCATGCTCGACGGCCCCCATGGCCCGATCGAACTGGTGTTCACCAGCCGCGATCCGGACGTCCACCACCAGATCGTGCTGGTGTCCGGGCGGCCCGCCGATCTCCGCTTCAACGTCATCAACCAGTTGTCGCTGATGGCCGACTCGCTGGAAACCCTGCAGCGCTACCATCGCCGCCTGGTCGGCGCGGGCGTCGCAGAACTGGCGCCCGTCACGCACGGCAACGCGCTGTCGCTGTACTGCCGCGACCCGGAAGGCAACCGGCTCGAGCTGTACATCGACACGCCCTGGTACGTGTCGCAGCCCATGCGCGTGCCCATGCCCATCGAGCTGCCGCCGGCCGAACTCATGGCCTGGGCCGAGCAGCACGCGCGCGCCCTGCCCGGTTTCCGCAGCCGCCAGGAATGGCGGGCCGACATGGCCCGGCGCATGGGCGTGGAGCAGGCGCCCGCATGACGGAAAGCGCATCCAGCCTGGGCCGCATGCTGATGCTGCTCGATGCCTACACGCACGACCGGTACGCCTGGACGGTGGACGACCTGGCCAGCCACTTCGGCTTCACCCCCTCGTCCACCTACCGCTACGTCAAGGAATTGTGCGCGGCGGGCTTGCTGATACGGCTGCCGCGCGGCATCTACGTGGTGGGCGCGCGCGTGGTCGAGCTCGAGGCCCTGATCCGCGAGACCGACCCGGTCACCCGTGCCGCCCAGCCCATCCTGCGCGACCTGGCGCAGGAAACCGGCTGCCACGTGCTGCTTTCGAACGTCTACGGCGAGCACCTGCTGAACGTGGCGCACGAAGCCGGCGTCGAGCCGCTGGAATTGACCTACATGCGGGGCAAGAGCCTGCCCTGGTTCCGCGGCGCGCCTTCGCTGTCGGTGCTGGCGTTCTGGCCGCGGGCGCGGGTACGCAGCCTGTTCGAGCAGACCCACCCGGACGCCGGCGAGCAGGCCTGGAACGCCACCTGGGCCGGCCTGAAGGCCATACGCAAGGCGGGATACGCCATCAGCCACGCCGGGCTCGATCCCGACGTCATCGGCTACGGCGTGCCCGTGATGGCCGAGGATGAAGTCATCGGAACGATCTCGCTGGTCTGTTCGAAACAGCGGGGGGAGTTCCTCAACGGCGCGGCCCTGGGGGCCGTGCTGCAACAGAAAAGCCGCGAGATCTCCGCCCGCCTGCAGGCGGCGGACTGAGCGGCCACACGCGCGCCTCGACGGGCCGCACGAAAACGGGGACGAAGAGGAGACCCACCATGCATGACACGATCACCGGCCGCCGCCAGGCCCTCGCCGCCGCCGGCATCCTGGCCGCGGTATTGGCGGGCCCCGCGCACGCGCAGACCACCTACCCCAACCGGCCGATCAAGCTGCTGGTCGGCTTCGCGGCCGGAGGCGGCAGCGACGTCGTGGCCCGGCTGGTCGGCAAGGCGCTGTCCGAGCGGGTCGGCCAGCCCGTCATCGTCGAGAACCGCGCCGGCGACGGCGGCAACATCGCCTCGGCCCAGGTCGCCAAGAGCGAGCCCGACGGCTACACGCTGGTCCTGATGACCAGCGGCCACGGCACCAATGCCGCCATGCGCAAGGACCTGCCCTTCGAGCCGGTCAAGGGTTTCAGCTGGATCTCCACGATCACGACGTATCCGTTGACGCTGGCCGTGGCGCCGTCCTCGCCGATCAAGTCCTTCGACGACTTCGTCCGCCGCATCAAGACCGAAAAAGACCGCTACACCTACACCTCGGTCGGCGTGGGTACCGCCATGCATCTCGTGGGCGAATGGATCATGGCCGAAAGCGGCGGCAGCGCGCTGCACGTGCCGTTCAAGGGCGGCGCCGGCCCGATGACCGAGCTGCTGGCCGGACGCGTGGACGTCATGATCGACACCATGACCAACACCGCGCCGCTGTTCAAGTCGCAGCGCGTGCGGCTGCTGGCGACCACCGCGCCCAAGGGCGTGCAGGCGCTGCCCGGCGTGCCGAGCGTGGCCGACACGCTGCCGGCGGTGGTCTTCGAATCGTGGCTGGGCATCGCCGCGCCCGCCGGCACGCCCGCCGACGTGGTCGCGCGCCTGAACCGCGAATTGCGCGCGGTGCTGGATACGCCCGCCGTGCACCAGCAACTGGTCGACTGGGGCGGTTCGCCGCGGGCCTCCTCGCCCGACGAATTCCAGGCCCGCGTCGAGAACGACATCCGCCGGCTGCGCGCCGTCGTGGTCCAGCGCAACATCCAGGCCGAATGAAAGGGGCGCGGGCGCTCAGCCCGCCAGCCACCTCAGCAGCCACAGCGTGACCATGCCCGCGCCTATCATGGCGATCGTGTTGCGGGTGGCCACCATGACCGCCACCGCGATCACGGCGGCCAGCGCGCGCCAGTCGAACACCGGCAGGCCGCCCGGCGCCCATGGCAGCAGGTCCGGCACGATCACGGCCGCCAGCGCCGCGGCGGGCGCATAGCGCAGCGCCCGCCTGACGCCTTCGGGCAGGGGCACGTTGTCGCCCAGCAGCAGGAAGCCGGCGCGCGTGAGCACGGTGCACAACGCCAGCGCGATGATGACCAGCCAGACGTACAGGGAATCGGATACCGGCGGCAGGGTGGACGGACTCATGCCCCCGCCTCCTTGCGGCGCTCCAGCGCCCGCTCCGTGGCCACGCCGGCCCAGACGCCCGCCACGACCGCCAGGACCAGCCCCAGCCGCAAGGGTAGCGGCTGGCCGGCCCACCCCACCAGGGATGCCGCCCCGACCGCCGCGGCCACAGGCCAGCTCGCGACCATGGGCACCACGATCGCGATCAGCGCCAGCACCGCGGCGAACTCCAGCGACCACGACTGCGGCACCACGGCGCCCAGCAGGATGCCGGCCACCGAGCACACCTGCCAGGTCAGCCAGTTGCCCACCGCCGATCCCAGGAAGAACCAGGTCTGCTCCGGCGTGCCCTTGACGGCGGCATCGCCGTAGCGGGGCATGAACAGCACGAAGCCGATGTCGCTCGTCAGGAAGCCCAGTCCCAGGCGGCGCCAGCGCGAGTAGCGGCGGAAATACGGGTGCAGCGCCGCCGCGAAGATCACGAATCTCAGGTTGACCACGCAACCCGCGGCGAACACCAGCCAGACCGGGGCGCCCGCCACGATCAGCGGCAGGGCGGCCAGTTGCGCGGAGCCGGCGTACACCAGGAAGGTCATCGCCAGCGCCAAGGTCTGGCTGAGGCCGATCTTGACCATGGCCACGCCGCTGACCATGCCCCAGACGCCGATCGCGATCGTGGTCGGGGCCAGCGCCTTCAGGCCCGCGACGACGGCCGCCCGGCGCTCCTGGGGGGACAGACCGGGCACTGCGGCGGACGGGCGCATGGCGGACATGGGATCGGGGGGGAACGGCGGCGGGCTCCCGGCGAAGGCCGGCCGGGAAGGAGTAAAGTTATGGCTCGCAGCTATTGTAAGTGATTACCCGAATCTCCCTGGATTCCCGGGAAGCGGCGGGCGTGGACCCCTGCGCGCCCGCTTCGCCGCTGGATCCTGTCGCAGATTGGTACAATATCTGGTTCATTTCGGAGATCCCCATCATGTCGATGTCAGACCGCGACGGCTTCATCTGGTACGACGGCAAGCTCGTGCCCTGGCGTGAAGCCAACACCCATGTGCTCACACACTCTCTGCACTACGGGTTGGCGGTATTCGAGGGTGTGCGTGCGTACAAGACCGACATCGGAACCTCGATCTTCCGGCTCAAGGAACACACCGACCGCCTGGTCAACTCGGCCCACATCTACCAGATGCAGATCCCGTACAGCCGGGAAGTCCTGATGGAAGCGCAGAAGGAAGTGGTCCGCGTCAACAAGCTGGAATCCTGCTACCTGCGTCCCATCGCGTTCTACGGTTCGGAAAAGATGGGCGTCTCGCCCAAGGGCGCCAAGGTCCACGTGGCGGTCGCCGCCTGGGAATGGGGCGCCTACCTGGGCGCCGAGGCCCTGCAGAAGGGCATCCGGGTCAAGACCTCGTCCTATGCCCGCCACCACGTCAACGTGACCATGCCCCGCGCCAAGCTGGCCTCCACCTACGCCAACTCCATCCTGGCGAACCTGGAAGCCACCGAGGACGGCTACGACGAGGCCCTGCTGCTCGACACCGAAGGCTTCGTGGCCGAGGGCTCGGGCGAGAACGTCTTCATCGTCAAGGACGGCGTGCTGGTCGAGCCCGAGATCGCCTCGGCCCTGACCGGCATCACGCGCTCGACCATCCACAGCCTGGCCGCCGACCTGGGCATCAAGGTCGTCACCAAGCGCCTGACCCGCGACGACATCTACATCGCCGACGAAGCCTTCTTCACCGGCACGGCGGCGGAAGTCACGCCCATCCGCGAGCTGGACCGCCGCAAGATCGGCGCCGGCCAGTGCGGTCCGATCACGGCGCGCCTGCAGCAGGCCTTCTTCGACCTGGTCGCGGGCCGCAACGCCAAGTACGGCCACTGGCTCACGCACGTCTGATCGGGAGGAACGGCCATGACCACCGAAGCCGCCAACGCCATCATCGAAGTCGATGCCGATGCGCTTCCGCTTTCGTGCCCGGGGCCGCATACTCCGCTGTGGAACATGCACCCCAAGGTATTCCTGGACATCGGGACGACCGGCGAAGCGAAGTGCCCATACTGTGGCGCCGAATACCGTCTGAAGGACGGCGCCAAGGTACATCATCACTAAATCCCCCCGGGCGCTCGCGCGCCCCTGGGGGGGACATGGCTGACGCTGCCCCGGCCCGCCGGGGTTTGCTTTTTATTCACAGGACCTCCCCGTGCAGCACAACGATTACATCCTGACGCTCGCCTGCCCCGATACGACCGGCATCGTGTACCACGTGTCGGGATTCCTGTTCGAGCGCGGCTGCAACATCCTGGACTCGCAGCAGTTCGGGGACGAGGACACCAAGCTGTTCTTCCTGCGCGTGCACTTCTCGGTGCCGGACGGCCTGGACGCCGACACCGTGCGCAAGGAATTCGCCGCCGTGGGCGAGCGCTTCTCCATGCAGTGGCAGATCCGCGACCCGCACCGGCGCGCGCGCGTGCTGCTGATGGTCAGCAAGCACGGCCACTGCCTGAACGACCTGCTGTTCCGCGCCAAGAGCGGGCAACTGCCCATCGACATTCCGGCCGTGGTCTCCAACCACCCCGACTTCGCGCTGCTGTCCGCGTCGTACGGCGTGCCCTTCTACCACCTGCCGGTGGCGCAGGGCGGCAAGGAACAGCAAGAGCGCCAGGTACTGCAGATCGCCGAGCGCGAGAACGTCGACCTGGTCGTGCTGGCCCGCTACATGCAGATCCTGTCGCCCGAGATGTGCCGGGCGCTGGCCGGCCGCGCCATCAACATCCACCACAGCTTCCTGCCCAGCTTCAAGGGCGCGCGCCCGTACTACCAGGCGCACGACCGCGGCGTGAAGCTGATCGGCGCCACCGCCCACTACGTCACGCCCGATCTGGACGAAGGCCCCATCATCGAGCAGGACATCGCCCGCGTGGACCACAGCATGTCGCCGGAAACCCTGACCCAGGTCGGGCGCGACGTCGAATGCCTGGTGCTGGCGCGCGCCGTGCGCTGGCACGTCGAGCATCGCATCCTGTTGAACGGCCACAAGACGATCGTGTTCGCGTAAATGGTGCTCAAATCCCGCGGCGCTCCGCTGTTCGCCACCTCCGAAGAAGCCGAGCAGGCGTTCTACGACGCGCTGGAACAAGGCGATCTCGCGCAGTTGATGGCCGTCTGGGCCGACGACGAAGACATCGTCTGCATCCATCCGGGCGGGCCGCGGCTGATCGGGCACGACGCCGTGATGGAATCGTGGCGCGAGATCCTGGGCAGTTCGCCGGTGCCGATACGGCCCACGCGCGTCCACGCCGTGCAAAGCATGATGAGTTCGGTCCACACCGTGGTCGAACAACTCATGGTCGACACCTCCCAGGGCAAGCAGCTCGTCAACTGCTATGCAACCAATGTCTTCCACAAGGGTCCCACAGGCTGGCGGCTGGTCTTGCACCACTCGTCGCAAGCCCCTGCCGACCTCGGCCCGACCGAGCTCCAGGACGTTCCCGACCTATTGCATTGAGTTGCCCGCCCATCTCGCATGCCCGCCTACCTGGACACGACACCCTGCCCCACTCCCGCATGGTTGCCCGAAGGACATAGCCAGACCATCTTCGCGTCGCAGCTCTCGTCGCACCATCACGCCTCGTTCCAGCGCGAACGGGTGGACACGCCCGACGGCGATTTCATCGACTTCGACTGGACCGCCCCGGGCCTCGGCCCCGATACGGTCGTCGGCCCCGAGCTGTTCGCGCGGCTGGCCGAGACGGCCGGCACCACCGCCGCGTCGCGCAACGGGCTCGTGCTGTTCCATGGTCTGGAAGGCAGCAGCGCCAGCCACTACGCGCAGGCCATCTCGCAGTATTTCCGGGCGCGCGGCTGGACCGTCGTCGTCCCGCATTTCCGCGGCTGCTCGGGCGAGCCGAACCGCCTGCCCCGCGCCTACCACTCGGGCGACTCGGCCGACGTCGGCTTCATGCTGGACGCGGTGCGGCAGCGCCTGCCACGGATGCACTGGCACGCCGCCGGCATCTCGCTGGGCGGCAACGCGCTGCTGAAATACCTGGGCGAGGCCGGCGCCACCGCCGGCTGGCTCGCCGCCGCCGCGGGCGTCTCGGCCCCGGTCGACCTCATGGCCGGCGGGCGCACGCTGGGCACCGGACTGATCAACCGCCGGATCTACACCCACATGTTCCTGCGCACGCTGAAGTCCAAGACGCTGCAGAAGGCGCAGCGCTTCCCCGGCACCATCGACGTGCTGCGCGTGGCCAACGCGCGCGACCTGTACGAGTTCGACGACGCCTACACCGCGCCCACGCACGGCTTCCGCGACGTCGACGACTACTGGACGCGCGCCTCCAGCAAGCCCCTGCTGATGGACATCGCCATCCCGACGCTGGTGCTGAACGCGCGCAATGACCCGTTCCTTCCCGGCCGCTACCTGCCGACTCCCGAGCAGGCCTCCAGCCACGTGGTCCTGCACCAGCCGGCACAGGGCGGCCACGCGGGTTTCCCCACGGGCAGCTTCCCGAGCAACCTGAACTGGCTGCCGCGCAGGCTGGCGGACTTCTTCCGGAACGGCCGCTAGCCCTGCCCGGCCCCGCATCGGGCAAGCCCCCGCTGACATCCCCGGCGTTTTCTTCGACAATGGAGAAAACCACACGGATGCTTCCATGGCCTCGACTTCCACGGTATCCAACGCCTCGGCCACCACCGGCGGCCGCCTCCTGGTCGACGCGCTGACCGCCAACGGCGTCGACCGCGTCTTCTGCGTCCCGGGCGAAAGCTACCTGGACGTGCTGGATGCCCTGCACGCCCACGCCGACATCGACGTCGTCGTCGCCAAGCACGAAGGCGCCGCCGCCAACATGGCCGAAGCCGACGGCAAGCTGACCGGGCGGCCGGGCATCTGCTTCGTCACGCGCGGCCCCGGCGCCACCCACGCCAGCATAGGCGTGCACATCGCGCAGCAGGACTCGACGCCGCTCATCCTGTTCGTCGGCCAGGTGCCCACCCGCGAGCTGGGCCGCGAAGCCTTCCAGGAAATCGACTACCAGTCCATGTTCGGCGGCATCGCCAAGTGGGTCGTCAGCATCGACGACGCCGCGCGCATACCCGAACTCGTGGCGCGGGCCTTCGCCTGCGCCACCTCGGGCCGCCCCGGACCGGTGGTGCTGGCCCTGCCCGAAGACGTATTGAGCGCCGCCTGCCCGTCCGCGCCGGCCGCGGTCGCCCCGGCAGTCGCCGGCGGCCCCGATCCCGACGCGGCCCCGCGCCTGCGCGAGATGCTGGCCCAGGCCCGCCGTCCGCTGGTCATCCTGGGCGGATCGAACTGGAGCGAGCCCGCAGCCTCGGACTTCTCGGCCTTCATCCAGGCATGGAACCTGCCCGTGGCCTGCGCCTTCCGCCGCCAGGACATCTTCGACAACCGGCGGCCCCAGTACGCGGGCCACCTCAGCCTGGGCATGAACCCCGAACTGGCCGAGCTGGTGCGCGACGCCGACCTCGTCCTGGCCGTGGGCACGCGGCTGGGCGAGATCGCCACCGGCGGCTACACGCTGCTGACGCCCCCCCGCCCGGCCCAGAAACTGATCCACCTGCACGCCGACGCGGCCGAACTGGGCCGCGTCTACCAGCCCGACCTGGCCATCCAGTCCGCCCCGGCAAAGGCCGCCGCGCTGCTGCGCGGCCTGGAAGCCCCGGCCTCGCGCGCCTGGGACGACTGGACCCGCCGCGCCGGCGAACTGCACGCGCGCTACCAGGTCGTGCCCGCGCCGCATGCCGAGGCCCGCGGCGTCGACCTGGGCCGGGTCGTCGCCCATCTGGACCGCGCCCTGCCCGACGACGCCATCGTCGCCAACGGCGCCGGCAACTATGCGGTGTGGCTGCACCGGTTCTACCGCTACCGCCGGCCGCGCACGGAACTCGCCCCCACCTGCGGCGCCATGGGCTACGGCCTGCCCGCGGCGATAGCCGCCAAGCTGCGCCATCCCGACCGCACCGTGGTCTGCGTGTCCGGCGACGGCTGCTTCCTGATGTATCCCCAGGAACTGGCCACCGCGCTGCAATTCGGCTCCGCCGTCGTCGTCATCGTCGTCAACAACGGCATGTACGGCACCATTCGCATGCACCAGGAAAAGCGCTTCCCGGGCCGGGTCAGCGCCACCGACCTGCGCAACCCCGATTTCGTCGCGATGGCACTGTCGTTCGGCGCCCACGCCGAACGGGTGGAAAGCGCCGAAGCCTTCCCCGCCGCATTCGAGCGCGCCTGCGCGGCCGGCCGCCCGGCGCTGCTGGAACTGCGCACGGATCCCCGGCAAATCACGCCGCAGTCGTGGCTGGCGGGGCATGGATAGCGATGTCCTGGCCGCCATGGCGCGCTGGCCCGACGTGCCGGACGCGTATGGCTGGTTGTCGCTGGATGCCCGGGGCCGCTGGCGCCTGCATCCCGCCGGCGACGCCCTGGCGGGAGGGCCGGGCGTCTCCATTTCCAACACCGGGATCCTGGCCTTCATCGGACGCAACTACGGGCACGACGAGCAGGGCCGCTGGTTCTTCCAGAACGGTCCGCAACGCGTGTTCGTGAGGCTGGACGCGGCGC
The DNA here is from genome assembly GCF_029845405.1 of Pigmentiphaga sp. GD03639. Taxonomy (NCBI): domain Bacteria; kingdom Pseudomonadati; phylum Pseudomonadota; class Betaproteobacteria; order Burkholderiales; family Alcaligenaceae; genus Pigmentiphaga; species Pigmentiphaga sp. GD03639. Next base: position 82,795 of record NZ_JAOCLR010000009.1, on the reverse strand, counting down.
CGCTGATCCTGCGCCAGGCGGATGCGGCCGGTTCGCTGGCCACCCATACCGGCCATGCCGTGTCCCGCGTGGATCGCTGGGCGCTGGACGCCATGGGCAGGCTCTACGCCGCGACCGAACACGGTCCCGCCATGGTCGAGGATCGCCATCTGCCCGACGTGCTGGAACGCATGAAGCTGGCATCGGGGCAGCCGCTGCTCGATGCCCCGCCGGGCTGGCTGGCCGACACCGGCCAGGCGCCGGCCGGGGCCGCGACCCTGTCCGTGGTCTATCCGCCGGTTGGCGCCGCCGCCGCGCCGCTGGCCCCGTTGCGCGGCCCGGCCGGCCAGGCCTTCGGCTTCGTCGACAGGCCCGAGCCCGTCAGCTCTGGAAGCGCTTGAGCAGGTCGCGCTCTTCCTTCAACCGGCGCTGGTATTCGCGCACCTTCGCGTCGATCTGCGACTGCTCGTAGAAATCCCTGGAAGCCGCGCGCGCCTGCTGCAACTGCTCGACCGCGGCCGGCAGGGCGCCGGTCATCGCGTAATAGTCGGCCATGCTGCGGCGCTCGTTCACGGTGCTGCCCAGCCGCGAATAGCTGACCGCGGCCATCTGGTAGAAGCGGGGCTCGTCGCTCCACTTGAGCATCTGCTCTTTCAGGAAATCGACCGCCTCCTGGTTGCGGCCGGCGCGTTGCAGGGACTCGGCCATTGCCATGGCCAGGCCGCGCTGCTCGGGCCAGCGCGCGACGGCGCTACGCGCCAGGCTCATGGCCTGTTGCGTGTCGTTGCGCGCCAGCGCCAGGTCGATGGCCAGGTGCTCGAGCATGAAATGGGTGCGCGCGCCCGACGTGGCGGCCAGGTAGGCGTCGTTGGCCTTGCCGTATTCGCGCTGGCGCACATAGCCCAGCGCCATGCCATAGTAGGCCGCGGCACGCTCGATGCCCTGGGCCTCGGTGCTGCGGTTCTGGAAATAGCGGATGGCCTCGATGGTGTCCTGGCCGCTGTTTGCCTGCAGCATGCGCATCTTGGCGCGCACGAAATAGAAATCCGAGGAACTCGGGCGGTCATGGATCACCACGCCGCGCGCCCGGTTCTGCATGTCGGACATGCGCTCGATGGACAGGGGGTGGGTGCGGGTGAAGGCCTGGCCGGTCCTTTCATTCAACCCCGACGCCTGCATCAGCCGGCCAAAGAACGAGGCCATGCCGTTGACGTTGTAGCCGGCCGCCTCCAGCATCTGGAAGCCGGTGCGGTCGGCTTCGCGCTCGGCCTCGCGCGAGAAGCCCAGTTGCGAGTTGATCGCCGCGGCCTGGCCGAAGGCCATCGCCGCCTCGGGCGCCTGCGAGTTGCCGCGCGCGGCCACCAGCGCCGCCAGCAGGGCCGCCACCATGATCAGCGTGTCCTGCTTCTGCTGCACCAGACCCCGGGCGATGTGCCGCTGCACCACGTGGCCGATTTCGTGCGCCAGCACGCCGGCCAGCTCGGACTCAGACTGCGCGGCCACCACCAGCCCGGTGTGCACGCCTATGTAGCCGCCCGGCATCGCGAAGGCGTTGATGCTGGGATCGCGCACCGCGAACACGTTGATGTTGGGCGTGCCTGCGGGCGCCTGGGCCGACAGCTGGCGCGCCATGCCGGTCAGGTACTGGAGCAGGTCCGGATCGTCGATATAGGCCGGGTCGCGCAGTGACTCCATCATGATGGCGTCGCCCAGGCGCTGCTCCAGCCGCGGCGAGAGCTCCTGCGCCGCCGAGTCCCCCAGGTCGGGCAGCCCGACCGGCTGGGCGGGCGCCAGCGCCGGCGCGGCCGCCGCCAACAGGGCCGGCAGCAGCAGCGCGACGGCCTTGCGGCGCAGCGACGGGGAACGTTCGGAATTCGGCATACCGGTATGATAGCCAGCTTGGGCGACGGGTTCCCGCTCCCCTGTCGAAACGTGAAAAATTTACCTATGGCGGCCGGTATCGGGCCGGCCGCACGGCAACGCCTACAGGACATGCCATGAGCCTCAGCACCCTGATTTCCGCGCAGGCGCTGCACGCGCTGCTGCAATCCCCCTCGCCGGTCGTCGTGTGCGATTGCAGCTTCGACCTGGCGGACACCGGCGCGGGCGAGCGCGCCCACGCGGCCGCGCATGTCCCCGGTGCCCGCTACGTCCACCTGGACCGCGACCTGAGCGGCGCCAAGACCGGCGGCAATGGCCGCCACCCCTTGCCGCGGCGCGAGGACTTCGCCGACTTGATGGCCCGCCTGGGCGTCTCCGACGCCACCCAGGTGGTGTGCTACGACACCGCCGGCGGCGCCATGGCCGCCCGCCTCTGGTGGCTGCTGCGCTGGGCGGGCCACGAGGCCGTCGCGGTGCTGGACGGCGGGCTGGCGGCCTGGCGCGAGGCCGGCTACCCGCTGGAGGCCGGCCAGCCCGCCGCGCCCGCCCCGGGCGCGTTCACGCTGCGGCCACCGCTGGTCGCGACCGCGACCTACGAGGACGTGCGGGCCAACCTGGACACGCGGGCGCGCCTGGTCGTCGATGCGCGCGCCCCCGACCGCTTCCGCGGCCAGAACGAGACCCTGGATGCCGTGGGCGGCCACATCCCCGGCGCCGCCAACCGCTTCCTGCGCGACAACCTCCAGCCCGACGGACGCTTCAAACCCGCCGCGCAGTTGCAGGCCGAGTTCGAGGCCGTGCTGGGCGGCACGCCCGCCGACCGGGTCATCAGCCAGTGCGGCTCCGGCGTCACCGCCTGCCACAACCTGCTTGCCATGGAAGTGGCGGGCCTGACCGGGGCGGTGCTGTACCCCGGCTCGTGGAGCGAATGGAGCAGCCGCCCCGGCTCGCCCATCGCCACCGGAGACGCATGATGGCGCAATCCCCCCTGACCCATTTCGACGCGGCCGGGCAGGCCCATATGGTGGACGTCGGCGCCAAGCCGGCCACCGCGCGCGTGGCCGTGGCGGCCGGCACGATACGCATGCAGCCGGCCACGCTGGCCCTGGTCCGCGACGGCAACGCCAAGAAGGGCGACGTGCTGGGCATCGCGCGCATCGCTGCCATCATGGCCGCCAAGAAGACCTCGGACCTGATCCCCCTGTGCCATCCCATCCCCTTGACGCACGTGGCCTGCGATTTCTTGCTGGACGAGGAAGCGAGCGCCGTGCACTGCACCGTGCGCGCCGAGACCGTGGGCGGCACCGGCGTGGAGATGGAGGCGCTGACCGCCGTCAACGTCGCGCTGCTGACGATCTACGACATGTGCAAGGCGGCGGACCGGGGCATGGTCATGACCGACGTGCGGCTGATGGAGAAGAAAGGCGGGAAGTCGGGGACGTGGCGCGCAGAGGGTTGAGCCGGCCGCCTATGCTTCCCAATCTTCGACCCGCAACGCGGGTATGCGCGGGAACTCGCGTACATTGTGCGTGATGAGCGTCAGACCACGCGCCAGCGCCTGACCGGCGATGAGCACGTCGTACGGGCCGATCGGCGTTCCGGCAGCGTTCAGCGTCGCGCGCAGCTCGCCAGCCTGCCGCGCATCTTCCTGATCGAAGGCGAGAACTTCGAATTGCAGGGCGTCGAGTCGCGCCAGGTTCTGCGTAGTCCGCAGTCCTTTGTACGCGCCATAAAAAAGTTCGTGGGCCACGATAGCGGAGAGCGCGAAATCCGCGGGTTTGTGGCGCCGGAGTCGCTCCAGGAATCCGGGATGGCCCTTCAGAAGCGCAATGACGGCGTTGCTGTCAAGCAAGTATTTCACTTGAAGTAGTCCAGCTCGGGACGCTCCTGCTCCCGTGCCGCTTCTGTGGCGGCCCGTTCGAAATCTTCATCGACCGGCCCTATGACGGCATCGAGCCAGGCCCAGTTCTGTGCGACCGGTTCCAGGATGACGGCATTCCCCTGACGCCGAATGCGGACCTCCTCAGTGTCGAAACGGTATTCCTTGGGTAGCCGCACCGCTTGCGAACGGCCGGACCAGAAGATCTTGGCAGTATCCATGGAGATCTCCCAGAATGATATATACCAAAAAAATATACCATTCAAGCTACTGCGGGAGCAAATGCCCTCTGAGGAGACCCTTGGACCTGTTACAGAACGCCAAACTCCAGTTCCAAAATGGCGATGACCGACCCAAAGAAGTCGGCGCCACGGATCAATCGCTCATCCCTTTGGCTTTCAACCACTGCTGCACGATGCCTGCGACTTGATCGGAGTTCTTATCCATCATCATCATGTGGCCGTTGCCCTTGATACCCAGAGCAGGCAATTCGACCCAGTCCGCATCTTTGTTGATCTTGGCCAGTGCATCGTAGTAGCGACGGCTGACAGCCTGGAAACGGGGCCACAAGGGAGAATCCTTGATGTAATCCCCCCACAGGAACAGGACAGGTATGCCCTTGACCGAAGCCAAAGCCACCTTTTCAGGGTCGGGACTCGACGAGGCCTCGACCAGTACGATGGCTTTGATCTTGTCGGGAGCATGAAGCGCAGCCGTGACGGCGAACGAGCTTCCCTGGCTGTGCGCCATCACCACGCAAGGGCAGACTTTCTGTACGTAGGCATCATAGGCCTGCTGTGTGGCAGCATCGTTGGTAAGCCAGCGCGGAACGGACGATTTGGCGAAATTATCGAATGACTCGACAGGAAATTGCGTGTCCGGATACGCCGTCTTCTCCCGGCTGTTCACATAGGACGGTCCGATACGGAAAAGCTCCCAGCTCTCTTTCTTCGCGCGGTAGACGGGTGGCGAGGTATAGATTTCCGGATACCGGGACCACCCGGAACGCCCACGCTCGACGGCATCGGAAACATAGACATCGTAGCCAGCCCGCATGAAGAACTGGTCCCAACCTGCACGGCCGTCGGGAGTGCTTTGCCAAGTGTTTCCCGTCAATCCCCCACCGTGCCACATCATCAAGGGATACTTGGCCCGAGGCTGAGCCAGCTTGACGTAGTTGACGTACATCTGACCGGTTTCAAACTCGCCGTTCGGATCATAGGGGAATGGCGCCATACCGGGCGATGTGCTGATGTCGGTCTTCGGCAAACCGCTCAGGGTGACTTGCCTACCCGATACGTAGAACGCCCCCATGTCGGCAACCTGGATGCCCGGCTGGGCGCAACCCGCAGCAACTGCAACCAGACCACATAGGAAAAACCTGGGTATTACGTGCTTGATCATCGCGACATTCCCTTTTGAAAAAATCATTCGGTAAGCAGGAACAAGCCTCAATTAATCAGCTTACTGATCAATATAACTCAGTATACTGAATAAATACCCTGGCCGGAAAAATTTTTCTCCCATTGATCGATAAGGTAAACGCAAGACAGCGTCACAGGGGTGAAACTCCACCCCCAGGCGGACGGAACGACTCAGAAACTCGACCACGCCGGCGTCGTCATCCCCTCGGGCGTGACGGCGCTGTACACCCCGCGCGCGACGGCGCGGGCCAGCACGTCGGCGGCCAGCGCGCCCAGCCGGCAGACGATGAAGGGCCGCGGGTCCACCGGGCCTTCCATCGCCGGCGCCTCGCGCCGCCCCGTCGAAATCGCGAACACGGTATCGCCGTCGAACGGCGCATGGATGGGGCGGATGGCGCGGGCCAAGCCGTCCTGCGCCATGGTGGCCACGCGCTGCAACTCGTCGGGCGACAGCGCGACGTCGGTGGCGACGCAGGCGATGGTGGTGTTGGCACGGGGGCGGGGATCCAGCTTGGCGTATTCCCAGTTCTCGCCCTCTGCCCGGGTATTCGCCGGGCCCAGGCCGCCGAACTCGTCGCCGATCTCGAAGGCCCCGGCCCAGAAGCGCCGCCCCTGCGGCGCCACCACCGAGCCGAAACTATTGCAGGCCACGATGGCGCCCACGGTCATGCCGTCGTGCGTGACGTAGGATGCCGATCCCAATCCCCCCTTGAGCGCCCCCGCCGAGGCGCCGAAGCCCGCGCCGTGCGTGCCCAGGTCGAAACCGGGCTGGGCTTGGCGAGCGGCCCGCAAGGCCAGGTCGCGATAGGGCGGGGCCTCGCCCCATTGCTTGTCGCCGCCGTTGGCGAGGTCGTACAGCACCGCGGTCGGCACGATGGGCGAAGGCGGCACGCCGGGCTGGTGCAGCAGCGTGAAGCCGCGCCCCTGCGCCCCCAGCCAGGCGGCCACGCCGTCGCCGCTGGCCAGGCCGTAGACCGAACCGCCGGACAGCACGATGGCATCGACCGAACGCACGAGATTGGATGCGCCCAGGGTGTCGGTCTCGCGCGTGCCGGGCCCGCCGCCGCGGATGTCCACCGCGGCCATGGCCCGCTCGTCCGGCAGGATCACGGTGACGCCGGTGCAGGCCCGGGCGTCGTGCGCCTGCCCCACCCGCAGGCCGGCGACGTCGGTGATCAGGTTGCGCCCGCCCGGGCGGCCGGCCATTGCGTCGCGTGCGTCCATGCTGGAACTCCGTCGGGGAAATGAAGTGGGGGCTATTGTAGGGACCGGCCGGCGGGCCGGCCACCCGCCCGCTTCATTCCTGGTCGCTTAGTTGCCTGGCCCGGGCGATGAAACTGTCCAGCATGGTGAAGAACCTGGCCACGTCGGCCGCGGAATGCCCGTCCAGCACGTGCCGGTTCCGGGCCTGGGCGGCGGCGGTCAGTTCCGCGTGCATGGCCAGTCCCTGCGGCGTCAGCGACAGCTCCGCCTCGCGGCTGTCGCGCGCGCTGCGCGCGCGGTTGACGTCGCCCCGCGCCACCAGCGAGGACACCGCCCGGCTGATCTGGGCGGCATCGAGCATGGCGTGATAGGCCAGTTCGCGTATGGACACCGGCTGGAACACGCCCAGCAGGGTGACGACCTGCCACTCCACCTGGGACAGGCCATAGTGCGCCTTGGCGAACTGGACGGCGCTGCGGGTCAGCGCCTTGCTCAAGGTACTGACCCGGGGCGCCAGCAGGCCGCCTTCCGGGAAGGCCTGCGAGTGCCCGGGCCGGCGCGGCGGATTCGCCGATGAAGATCGTGCCATGGCCTACTCCAGCCCCGCGCGCGCCAGCGCCGCGTCGAGTTCGTCGAAGGACGGCGGCGACACGGCCAGCAGCCGGCCGTCGCGGACGACCAGGCGGTCGGACTGGGGCCGGGCCAGCAACTGGGGAATGCCGCGGGCGTCGAAAATCACGAAATCCGCCGGCTCGCCAGGTTCGAGCCGCCCCGATCCGGCCTGGCGCATCCGGGCCGCCGGGATCGCCGTCACGCTGGCGGACCAGCGGCCGGCGTGCCGGTCCAGGTGGCCGTTGCGCACGGCTTCGCGGAATACCTCCAGCATGTCGTAGTCTCCGTAGGCGTGGAATGCATCTGCGCAATTGTCGCTCGATAACGCCACGGCAATGCCACGGGCCGAGATTTCCTGCAACGGCGGCAGCCCGCGCAGCCGGGGCGTGCGGCCCGCCTTCCTGTCCTGCAGGAACAGGTTGACCAGCGGCAGGCTGACGATGGCCAGGCCCGCGTCGCGGCAGGCATCCAGCACGCGCTCGCGGGTCTCGTCCTCCTGGACGGCCAGGCTGCAGCAATGGCCGCATACGACCCGCCCGCCCAGGCCGCGCGCCTGGGTGCGCCGCGCGACCTCCAGCAGGGAATCGGCCTCGGGTTCGCAGGATTCGTCCACGTGCAGATCCACGTCCAGGCCATAGCGCACGGCCCAGTCGAACAACGCATCCAGGGCCAGCCCCAGGCGCTGCCGCGCGGCGGGTGGCGCCAGCCCAGGCACGCGCGTCACGCCGCCCAGTACGCCGCCGGTCTCGGCCACGCGGCGCACGAAGTCCTCGGCGCCGTCGCCCAGATAGGTTTCCATGGGCGCCATGGCCACCATCTGCACCCGCACCCGGTGCCTCCATCGCTCGCGCAGCCCCAGCATGACGTCCCATGCCATGCGCGCCTGCGGACCGGCCGCATCCAGGTGCGTGCGCAGGCCGGCCGTACCGTGCGCCCAGGCGCAGCGCAGGGCGAAGTCGGCGCGCGCCTCGAGCTCGGCCGGCCGCCAGCGCGCATGATCGGCCATCACGGCCTTGACCGCCCCCAGCAGCGTGCCGTCGTCATTGGGCGCGCGCGCCAGCGTGTGCGTCTTGTCCAGGTGGGTATGCAGGTCATGGAAGGCCGGCCAGACCTGCCGGCCGGCCAGGACCGGCCCCGCGCCCCCTTGCAGCGTCCCGGCGGGCGCGACCGCGCCCAGGCGCCCTCCTTCGACCGCCAGGTCCACGTCCGCCAGGCCCTGGGCGTCGGCCAACCCGGCCAGGGCGGCGGGCAGCAGCGCCGCGGGCGCCCGCGCGCCGCGCAGGACGTAGGCGCCGGCCGCCCGTTCGAGCTCCGCGGCCAGCGATTTCAAGATTCGCGCTCCATGGCGCTTTCGTGCCAGCGCCGCAGGATGCGCTGCGACACCCACGAGGTCGCCAGGAAGATCAGTACCCCGGTGCAGGAAATCATCAGCAGGGCCGCGAACATGCGCGGCGTCTTCAACTGGTAGCCGGCCTCGAGGATGCGATAGGCCAGGCCCGAGCCCTGTCCGCCCGCCCCGGCGACGAACTCGGCGACCACCGCGCCGATCAACGACAGCCCGCCCGAGATGCGCACGCCCGCCAGAAAGTACGGCATGGCCGACGGAATGCGCAGCCGGCGCAGCGTCTGGCCAGGCGTGGCGCCGTAGAGCCGGAACAGGTCGCGCAGGTTGTGGTCGGCGCTGTTCAGGCCGACGATGGTGTTCGACAGGATGGGAAAGAAGGCCACCAGCCACGCGCAGATCAGCAGGGCCGCCTGCACGTTGTCCACCCAGATGATCAGCAGGGGCGCGATGGCGACCACCGGCGTGACCTGCATGATGACCGCATAGGGGAAGAAGGTCAGCTCTATCCACTTCGACAGGCTGAACAGGATCGCGATGGCGCCGCCCACCAGCACGGCGCTGACGAAGGCCGAGGCGGTGATCTTCAGCGTGACCCACAGCGCCGCCGACAGCAGCGGCCAGTCCTCGACCAGCGCCCGGCCGATGTCGGCCGGGCCGGGCAGGATGTGGGGCGAGATGCGCAGGCCGCGCACGATCGCCTCCCAGGCCAGCAGGCAAAGAACGCCCATGACGACGGGCAGGACGATGCGCGCGGTACGGAGCTTGGGGTTCATGCGTTCATCGCCTTTTCGAGGGCTTCCGAGGCCTGCCTGCACAGGTGCGCGTATTCGGCCGAGGTGCGGAACGATTCGCCGCGTTCGGCGTCGGGAGAAATGGACAGATCGGCATGGAGCCGCCCCGGCCGCGCGGCCATGACGATCACCCGCTGGGACAGGTACACCGACTCGAACACCGAGTGCGTGACGAACACGGCGGTGAAGCGCTGGTCCTGCCACAGCCGCAGCAGGTCGTTGTTGAGCTTGAAGCGCGTGATCTCGTCCAGCGCCGCGAAGGGTTCGTCCAGCAGCAGGACCTGCGGCCGGGTCACGATGGCCCGGGCGATGGAGACGCGCATCTTCATGCCGCCGGACAGCTCGCGCGGCAGGGCATGCTCGAATCCCTTCAGCCCGACCTTCTCGAGCGCCTCGGCGGCGCGCCGCCGGGCCTCGTCGCGCGGCACGCCCGCCAGGTCCAGCGGCAGCGTGGTGTTGGACAGCGCCGTCTCCCAGGGCATCAGCGTGGGCTCCTGGAAGACGAAGCCGACCGCCCCCTTGGCCCCCTGCCGCACGACATCGCCGGCGGTCGGCTCGGACAGTCCGGCGATCATGCGCAGCACCGTGCTCTTGCCGCAGCCCGAGGGTCCGAGCAGGCTGACGAAGGTTCCCCGCGCCAGCGACAGGCTCAGGTTCTCGACCGCCAGCGTGCCGTTGCCGAAGCGCTTGGAAATGTTCCGCAGTTCCAGCACGCGGCCGGTATCCATGGCCGTTCCAGTCATCGCATGCCGACCTTCTTGTTGACGAACTTCAGCGTGTAGGCCTTGCGCACGTCCAGGCCGGAGGGCAGCACGCCCACGTCCACCATGGACCGGTAGAAATGCTCCCAGCGCGCGTCGGTCATCGCCCCGATGCCCAGGCGCTTCGCATCGCCGGAATCGATCAGGCCGCGCTCCTTCATGGCCTGGATCGCGAAGGCGATCTGCTCGTCGGTCATCTCGGGGTTGTTGCGCTTGATCAGTTCATTGCCGGGCGACGGGTCGTCGTACAGGTAGCTGTACCAGCCCTCGATGGACGCATCGACGAACTTCTGCACGAACTGCGGCCGCTTCTCGACGTTGTCGCGCGTGGTGACGATGGTGGTCATGTAGGGATCCCAGCCGTAGTCGGCCAGCAGGAAGGACACCGGGTTCTCGACGCCGGCCTTCTTCAGCGCCAGCGGTTCGTTGGTGATGAGCCCCTGCTGCACCACCTTCTTGTCGGCCAGGAAAGGCGCCAGCGAGAAGGTATAGGGCTTGACCTGGTCGTCGGTGAAGCCGAAGCGCCCGCGCAGGTAGGGCCAGAAGGTCGCCATGCCCAGCGCGCCCACCAGCACCGTGCGGTCCTTGATCTGCTCGATCCTGTCCACGCCCTGGTTGGGATGGGCGATCAGCACGCGCGGGTCCTTCTGGAAGATCGCGGCCACCGACATCAGCGGAGCGCCTTCGCGCGCCGCGTTGAGCGAGGTGCCGCTGCTGCCCGCCGTGAAATCCACGCGCCCGGCCAGCAGCATGGGCGTGGGATTGCTTTGCGGATTGCCCAGGCGGATCTCGACGTCCAGCCCGTGCTTGCGATAGAAGCCCTTGGCCACGGCCTGGAAGAAGCCGCCCCACTCGGCCTCGGCTCGCCAGCCGATGAACATCACGGCTTTCTCCGGCGCGGCGCCGGACGGCTGGGCGCCGGCAAGGCCCGGCTGCGCGCAGGCCAATGCCGCGCAGAACAAGAGCGCGCGGCGAACCCTGGAACTGGACTGCTTCATGACGATCTCCCGACAGTGACTAACATCCATCCGCGCGCGGCGGCTTCGAAATCAGAAGAACTGCTCCACGTCGATGTCGTGGTCGAGCAGGCCGGCGCCGCGCAGCACGGTCACCCAGCTGCGGTACATGGCCTTGACCTCGGGATCGTCCATGCCGAAGGGGTGGAAGAGCGTGGTCTTGAACCCGATCTCGCGCAGCAGCGCGGAGTCCTGGCCGGTATGGCGGGCCATCGCGTCCAGCGCGGCCGACGGATCGGCGTACACGACGCCCACGGCTTCGGCCAGCGCATCGGCCGTGGCGGCGAACAGCCCGGGATCGCGTGCGTAGGCCGCCTGCGTGGTCCACCAGTTCGACACCAGCGACGGATTGCCGGTGCTGGCCATCGCCAGCGAGCCCTCGCCCAGCACCTCGTCCACCGCGCGGCCCAGGCCGCGCCGCAGCATCAGGGTGACCAGCGGCTCGACGCAGATGGCGACGTCGATCTCGCCCGCGGCCAGCGCGTCCGGCATCTTGTGGAAAGGCATCGGCACCCACTGCACGCGCGAGACGTCGACGCCGTGCAGGTTGAACAGGTGCAGCGGCGCCGAGTGCGTGATACCGCCGTCCAGCGCGAAGGCACCCAGGCGCTTGCCTTCGAAGTCCGACGGCCGTTCGATGGCCACGCCGTGGCGGGCGATGAGATTCATGAAGTCGGCGCTGCGGCCGGCATAGGAGCCGCGCAGCGCGGCGGCCGACACGAAGCGGGACGGCAGGTCGAACCGCTCGCGCGCCATGATGGTAAGCGTGGGGCCGGAGAAGGTCAGGTCCATGCGGTCGGCGCGCATGTCCTCGATGGCCTGCACCGCCGACCGCTGCACGAACACGGGTTCGATGCCGCGCTTGGCGAACAGGCCGGCGTCGATCGCGGTGAACAGGGGAACCAGCCCCATCATGGGGTCGGGATGGGCATCGATTCTGAGTTTCATGTCGCTCCGGCCGCTGTGCAGGTCATGACGATTTACATGACTTTATCATGCAAATTTCGGCTGTCAATGGAACCTGGGACAGGGACAAACCCTGGGCTGGAGGACGCGTGGCGGGGACTAGGCGGAATCGACATTCATGTTCTTTACCCGGTCTTGTTGAACGGGAGAAGGAACCCTCGCTATGTCTTGATCTGCGATCGTCACTTATCACCACCGTAGTCCTTGGTCGGTGGGGCGGGGCGGCCCGCTCGGGGGGCGCATTCGGAGCCGCCGGTGAGGGTGGGCTTGGCGGGGAAGCAAGGGCGCAGCTGTTTGAGGGCGGCAGTAGGCACAGTCCGGGGGACTGTGCCCGCCCGAGTTCTGCGCCCGCCCCGCCAAGCCTGCCCTCGCCGGGCAGTCCCGCGCAGCGGGACCGGCTTCGCTGCGCCCCCCGAGCGGGCCGCCCCGCCCCACCGATCAAGGACGGTTCAAGAACTCAATCCCCGCCACTGAGGACACCCCCCATGCATGGCGATTCAGCCTAGTGCAGCTTGACCCGGGGCTGCGAGCGGCGGCTCAGGAAGCGGCTCAGCGAGCGCACGCTGGCGCCCCACCACCCCAGTACCGCGGCGTAGTGCGACCAATGCGTGCCGGCATACATCATGCGGGCGATCCAGCCTTCCACCAGCAGCTTGCGGCCGGAAAGATTGCCCATCAGGCTGCCCACCCCCTCGGCATGGCCGATTGACACCAACGAGCCGAAGTCGCGGAAGCGGAACGGCGCCGCGAAGGCCGACTCCCCGCGTATGCGGGCGGACAACAGCGGCAGCAGATACGAGGCCTGCTGGTGCGCGGCCTGGGCCCGCGCGGGCACGGTCTTGCCGGTCTCGCGCCACGGCGCCGCGGCGCAATCGCCCAGGGCGTAGATGTCGGGGTCCTGGGTGCGCAGCGTCTCGTCCACCTGCACCTGCTGCATCGGGTTCAGCGGCAGCCCCAGCCGGGACAGCAGCGACGGCGCCTTGATGCCCGCCGCCCAGACGCACAGGTCGGCGTCGAACACCTTGTCCTGGGCCACCACGGTATGCGGCGTGACCTCGGAGACGCGGCAGTCGGCCACCACCGTCACGCCCCGCTCCACCAGCAGCTCCTCGGCCGCCTTGGCGACGCGCTCGGGCAGCGGCCCGAGTATGCGCGGACCGCCCTCGATCAGCGTGATGCGCAGGTTCTGGCGCGTCATGCCGGGCAGCCCGTAGGCGGAGATCGTATTGCCCGCCTCGTGCAATTCGGCGGCCAGCTCCACGCCGGTGGCGCCGCCCCCCACGATCACGACGTTGACGACGCCCGGCGTGGCCTCGTCGATGCCGGCCGAGGCGCGTGCCATGGCCTTGAGCAGCGCGAGCCGGAAACGCTCGGCCGCGTCAGTGGTGTCCAGCGAGATCGCATACTGGTCGGCGCCGGGCGTATTGAAGAAATTGCCCAGGCTGCCCACGGCCAGCACCAGCGTGTCGTAGGGGACCTTCCGTTCGGGCAGGATGGCCGTGCCGTCGGCGTCGCGCAGGGCCGCCACCCGCACGTCGCGCGCCTGGCGGTCGACGTCCTGGATTTCTCCCAGCACGAAGCGGAAACCGTTGTCGTGCGCGAGCATCGCATAGGAAAGCCCGTCGCGGTGGATGTCCACCGTGCCCGCGGCGACCTCGTGCAACGAAGGCTTCCAGATGTGGAAGGGCGTGGCGTCGATCAGCGTGACGTGCTCGGGACCATGGCGCCGCCCCAGGCGTACCGCCAGCTCGAGTCCACCCGCGCCGCCGCCGGCGATGACGATGCGATGCAAAGGCCGTGCGTTCATAGGCTCTCCTGAGTGACGCATGGAACGCCGGGCCATTCGCTCCGGCGGCACATCTTTCAGCACCCGGCGTGCCCGCCGGCCGATACCAGGGCCTGTTCACGCGAAAAGGAGCCCCGCGCAGGCCCTAGCGTCCGGCGATCGACATTTCCGGCAACAGGATGGACCCGGTCGTCTTGGTGCCGCGCGTGAGCGTGTCCGCCCCCACGGCCGCAATGCTGCCGAACATGTCCTTGAGGTTGCCGGCGATGGTGATTTCCTGCACGGCATGCTGGATCTCGCCGTTCTCGACCCAATAGCCGAACGCGCCGCGGGAATAGTCGCCGGTCACGTAGTTGATGCCTTGTCCGATCAGCTCGGTCACCAGGAGGCCGGTGCCCAGCTTGCGCAGCATGGCACGGAAATCGTCGCCCCGGCGCGTCGTGCGCGAGGCCAGCACCAGGTTGTGCGAGCCGCCGGCGTTGCCGGTCGTGACCATGCCGAGCTTGCGGGCCGTGTAGCTGGACAGGAAATAGCCCTGGACCACGCCGCCGTCGACGACCTTGCGCGCCTGCGTGCGCACGCCTTCGTCGTCGAACGCGGCACTGCCCTGGGCGCCCTTGATGGCGGGATCCTCGAGCACGTCGATGTGCCCCGGGAAGATCTGCCGGCCCAGGCTGTCGACCAGGAAGCTGGATTTGCGGTACAGCGCCCCGCCGCTCAGGGCCTGCGTGAGCGAGCCCAGCAGGCCGCAGGCCAGGGGCGCCTCGAACAGCACGGGATATTTGCCGGTGGGGATGCGACGCGCGGACAGCCGGGACAGCGCCCGTTCCGCCGCGTAGCGGCCGACGCTGGCCGGGTCGGCCAGCCGGGCCCAGTCGCGGTCGCTGGTGTACCAGTCGTCGCGCTGCATGTTATTGCCCCGCCCCGCAATCGGCGATACCGACAGCGAATGGCGCGAGTACGGATAGCCGTTCAGGAAACCGCGGGTGTTCCCCATCACGAAGTGTCCTTCGTACGAGGACACCGACGCGCCGTCGGAATTGGTGATGCGCCGGTCGGTGGACAGAGCCGCGCGCTCGGCCCGCAGCGCCAGTTCGGCCGCGGCCTCGGCCGGCAGATCCCACGGGTGGTAGAGATCCAGGTCCGGGAATTCGGTGGCCAGCAGGTCGGCGTCGGGCAGGCCCGCGGCCGGGTCCTCGGCGGTATGGCTGGCGATGTGGAAGGCGGCCTGGACGGTGTCGCGCACCGCCTGGTCCGAGAAATCCGAGGTCGAGGCCGAGCCACGGCGCTGCCCGACGTACACGGTGATGTCCAGGGACCGGTCGCGCGTCTGTTCGACCGTCTCCAGCGAGCCCCGGCGCACCGACACGGCCAGCCCCTGGCTTTCGGACACCTCGGCCGCGGCGTCGGTGGCGCCGACGCGCCTGGATTCGTCCAGCACCCGTTGGATCAACTGGCGGAAGGCGGCGGGATCGGTATCGAGCGCGGGACGGGCCGGCGCGGCGGTCGTTTTCTTGCGGGACGGGGATGTGGCCATGGAATTTCTTCGGGAAGGAGGCGGCCCGGGCACGCGGGCAAGGCGGCCCGGGCGGGAAGGCAAGGCTTTATGATAGCTGGTGTCAGCCTTCTTACCGTCGAAGCACGTCATTTTCCATGTCCCGCTCCAAACGTAGTCCATCGCCCCTGGTCCCGGCGCAAGAAGCCGATCCGGACGGCGAATACCAGTCCCCCAGCAAGTCGCAGCTCAAGCGGCAGATGGCCGCCCTGCAGGACCTGGGGGAACGCCTGGTCGGGCTGCCCGACGCCAAGCTGCGGCAACTGCCCCTGGCCGAACGCCTGTACGACGCGATACGCGAGGCGCAGCGCATCACCTCCCACGAAGGCAAGCGCCGGCAATTGCAGTATGTCGGCAAGCTGATGCGCGAGGCGCACGTCGAGCCCATCCAGGCCATGCTGGCCGAGTGGGACGGCGAATCCATGGAACAGATCGCCGCCTTCCACCAGCTCGAACTGTGGCGCGACCGCCTGCTGGCCAGCGACGAACACTTCACGGGCTTCATGGACCTGTACCCCCACGCCCAGGCCCAGCCCCTGCGGGCACTGATACGCGCCGCCCGCAAGGAACAGGCCGCCAACGCCGCCCTGCTGCCCGGGCGCGAACCGCAGCGCAAGCACTACCGCGCGCTGTTCCAGGAAATCAAGCGGCTGCAGGCCGCTCCCGATGCCGGGTCGCCGTCCCCCGACGACGACGAAGACGACAACTGATCCCACCGCCGCCATGACGACTTCCGCCAAGCGCCTCGTGCGCAACCATCCCGACGAACTGCTGTGCGGCCTGGTGTCCGTCAGCGACCGCGCCTCCAGCGGGGTCTACGCCGACGAGGGCATCCCCTCGCTCAAGGCCTGGCTCGACGGCGCCCTGCGCACGCCGGTGCGCTACGTCGAGCGGCTGATCGCCGATGACGCGCCGGCCATCTCGGCCACGCTGACGGAACTGTGCGACGAACTCGGCTGCGACCTGATCCTGACCACCGGCGGCACCGGCCCGGCGCGGCGCGATGTCACACCCGAAGCCACGCTGGCCGTGGCCTCCAAGGAAATGCCCGGGTTCGGCGAGCAGATGCGCCAGATCTCGCTGCGCTTCGTACCCACCGCCATCCTGTCGCGCCAGGTCGCCGTCATCCGCGAACGCGGCACGTCGGCGGCGGACGGCGCCGCCCTCATCATCAACCTGCCCGGACAGCCCAAGGCCATACGCGAGACCCTGGAAGGACTGCGCGAAGCCGACGGCAAGCTGGTGGTCCCCGGCATCTTCGCCGCCGTGCCCTACTGCATCCAGCTCCTCGAGGGCCCCTACGTCGAAACCGACGAAACCGTGTGCAAGGCGTTCCGCCCCAAGACGGCGATCCGTCCCGCCTCTTAGCGCCGGCCCCTCAATCATCGAGAATGCCATGACCGATACCCTGCTCGACTGCGTCCAGACCGAGACCGGCCCGAACCCCACCCGCGCCGTGATCTGGCTGCACGGCCTGGGCGCCGACGGCCACGATTTCGAGCCCATCGTCCCCGAACTGGACCTGCACGGCCTGCCACCCGTGCGCTTCGTCTTCCCGCACGCCACCGTGCAGCCCGTGACCATCAACGGCGGCATGGCCATGCGCGCCTGGTACGACATCATCGTCAGCGACCTCGTCCGGCGCGAGGACGATGCCGGCATCCGCGCCTCGCAGCGCCTGGTCGAGAACCTGATCGCGCGCGAGAACCAGCGCGGCATCGCCACCGAACACATCGTGCTGGCCGGCTTCTCGCAGGGCTGCGCGATGACCCTGCACACCGGCCTGCGCCTGCGCGAGAAACTGGCCGGCCTGGTGGCCCTGTCCGGCTACCTGCCCCTGGCCGCCACCTTCGCCTCGGAACGCAGCCCCGCCAACGCCAGCACGCCCATCTTCATGGGCCACGGCACGGCCGACCCCATCGTCATGCTCGACCGTGCCACGGCCTCGCGCGACCTGCTGCGGCAGGAAGGCTACGACGTCGAATGGCATGCCTACCCGATGCCCCACTCGGTCTGTGCGCCGGAGCTCGGAGACATCTCGGCCTTCCTGCGCAAGGTACTGGCTTGACGCCGATCAAGACATAGCCGCTCAAGATGTGGTGTACTGCGCGTAACGAAAACGCCCGCGCCGCCACATCGGCGCTCGAGCTGTCATCTTCGTGATCTTCAAGGAGAAAACGTCATGTTCAAGAAAATCCTGATCCCCACCGATGGCTCGCCGCTGTCCGCCCAGGCCGCGAACGCCGGCGTCAGCTTCGCCCGCTCCGTGAACGCGGAAATCGTCGCCCTGCACGTCACCCAGCCCTTCGCCGCCACCATCGGCTTCGACGGCATGGCCGCCGCCTACGCGATCACCGACGACGCGTACGAGAAGGCCTCGGCCGAACAGGCCGCCAAGTACCTGGATGCCGTCACCAGCCGCGCCGACACCGCCGGCGTCAAGAGCACCGCCCTGTCCGTCTCCAACTTCAACGTCGCCGACGGCATCGTCCAGGCCGCCGCCGAAACCGGCTGCGACCTGATCTTCATCGGCAGCCACGGCCGCAGCGGCCTCTCGCGCCTGCTGCTGGGCAGCGTCACCGCCAAGGTCCTGTCCCTGGCCCACGTCGCCGTCCTGGTCTACCGCGTGAAAGAAGAAAAAGAAAAGAAGGGGCCCCCCCCTACGCGCTGACGCGCGCCCCCCAGGGGGCGATGCGGGTGGACCGGCGGAGCCGGATCCACCGCATCCTGGAGGGGCCGCGTTCCATCAAGGACTCCCCTGCCCCCGCACCACCTCCCTCAGGCATTCCAACGCCGCTTCCACTCCCGCCGGCCGCAACCCGTCGTTGCGCCAATACATCTCCACCGACCCGAACCCCGACAAGCGCAGCGGCACGATCCGCACCGCGTTCATCGTCACCAGCCGCATCGCCGCCCGGTGCGACGCCACCCCCACCATGTCGCTGTGGGCCAGCAGCGTCATGTTCAACGTGGCCGAGTTCGACTCCACGTAATCGACGGGCAGGCTGCGTCCCGCCGCCGCCAGCGCCGCGTCCAGCGCATTGCGTATGGGCGTGCCCCTGGGCCACAGGATCCACCGATACCGCGCCACCGCATCCCAGGTCGGCTCGCTTGCCTCGAACAACGGATGCAGCGGCCGAACCACGAAATGGATGGGCTCCAGGTACAGCGCCTCCGACCGGATCGCCGGATCGTGCAGCTCGGGCGCCGAACGCCCCACCACGATGTCCAGGTCGCCGCGCGCCAGTTGCTCCATCAGTTGGTCCATGGTGCTTTCCACCACGCGTATCCGGGCCTGCGGCATGCGCCGCAGCAGCGCCAGCATCGCCAGGGGGACCGTGTCCGGCGCCGCCGCGCCCGAGGTGCCGATCAACACCTGCCCGCTCCCCCCTTCGCGCATGGCTTCCATGTCACTGTGGGCACGGTCAAGCTGGGCCTCGATGCGCCGGGCATGGGCAATCAGCGCCTCGCCATAGGACGTGGGCCGCAGCCCGCGCGCATGCCGCTCGAACAGCGGCAGCCCGATGTCGTCCTCCAGCTCGCGCAGCCACTTCGACAGCGCGGGCTGCGTGGTGTTGAGCGCGGCGGCCGAATGGCTGATGTTGCGGGTCTGGGCAAGGCTGAGCAGCATCTGGAGATTGCGCAGCCGCAGGCGGTGGGTCCAATCCATGGGCGGAAACCGGGAACGAAAGCGTCACCTCAGCCATATCGTGCTGGATATGGATGAGAATAAAAATTCATTTTCCAAAGCATATCGCTTTCCGCATACTGCCAGGAGACCACACCAAGGAGACATCGAGATGCCGAGACCCCTGCGCGCGCTGGGCGCCCTTGCCCTGGCCTGCTCGTGCGCCAGCGCCTACGCCTGGCCCGACCGCCCCATCACCTTCATCGTCCCCTACACCCCCGCCACCGGCATCGACCTCGTCGCCCGCCAGCTCTCCACCCAGCTCGGCAAGACCCTGGGCCAGCCCATCGTGGTCGAGAACGTGGCCGGCGCCAGCGGCAACATCGGCAGCGAGCGCGCCGCCCGCGCCGCCCCCGACGGCTACACCTTCATGGTGCAGGTCAATACCCTGGTCATGAACCGCAGCCTGTACAAGTCGCTGCCCTACGACCCGGTGGCCGACTTCGACCCCGTGGCGCTGACCTCGTGGGGCACGCTGCTGCTGGTGTCGCCCGCCTCGCGCAAGCCCGCGACCGTGGCCGAACTGGTGGCCGCGGCCAAGGCCGAGCCCGGCAAGCTGACCTACGCGACCCCCGGCGTGGGCACGCCCCACCACCTGTCCATGGCGCTGTTCCTGCAACAGACCGGCGCCCAGATGATGCACGTGCCCTACAAGGGCACGGCGGGCGCCGTCACCGACATCCTGGGCGGACGCATAGACGCGATGTTCCTGCCCGTGCACGTGGCCCTGCCGCAGATCAAGGGCGGCAAGCTCAAGGCCATCGCCACCGGCAGCGCGAAACGCCTGGCCCAGTTGCCCGGCGTCCCCACCCTGGAAGAAGCGGGCATCCAGGGCGGCAACGTGGACATGTGGTACGGCGTCTTCGCGCCCAAGGGCACGCCGCCCGAGATCATCGCCCGCATGAACAAGGAGATCTCGCAGGCGCTGCAATCGCCCGCCACCGCTTCGGCATTCGAGGCGCAGGGCATGGTGCCGGCCACCTCCTCGCCGGCCGAATTCGGCAAGCTCGTCGCCAAGGATGCCCAGCGCTGGGCGGACGTGGTGAAGGCGGCGAACATCACCGCCGAATGAACCGCCGGGCGGCCGGGAATGCCGCCCGTGGCCTGTGGTATGGTGGGCCGGCGCGGGCCGAAATCCCCCACGGTCCTTGGGCTTGTTTCGGCCGCGAACGCCCCTATCCTCTCCTAGAGAATCATCCGGGAGGCCCACTTGGCCGATCTACAGACGCTGCTCGTGCTCTACGGGGCATGGCTGGTCTTCTTCAACGTGCTGCTGGAACAGGCGGGGCTGCCCATACCCGCCTATCCGCTGCTGGTCGTGGCCGGCGCGCTGGCCGCGCAGGACCAGCTTTCGTGGCCGCTGATCCTGGCCGGCACCGTGGCGGCCAGCCTGATCGCCGACAGCGCCTGGTACGCGGCCGGCCAGCGCCACGGCGCACGGCTGCTCAGCACCATCTGCCGCATCTCCCTGTCGCAGGACTCCTGCATACGCCAGACCCAGAGCCGCTACCTGCAGGTGGGGCCGCGCCTGCTGCTGGTGGCCAAGTTCCTGCCCGGCGCCGGCGCCCTGAGCACCGTGATGGCCGGCCTGACCCGCGCGCCCTATCGCACCTTCGTCGGCTACGAGATCGCCGGCACGCTGATCTGGGGCGGCTCGGCGGTGCTGCTGGGCGCGCTGTTCCATCCCGTGGTGGCGGACATCCTGCTGGCCATCGACCAGTACGGCCAGATGGGCCTGCTGTTCCTGGGCACGCTGCTGGCGCTGTACATCGCCTATCGGCTGGTCCAGCGGTGGCGGGTCATCAAGTACCTGCGCACCGTCCCCCGCCTGCCCGTGGACGAACTCGCGTCCTGGGAACGCGAGGGCCGGCGGCCGGTGCTGCTGGATGTGCGGCCCCAGCCCGAAGATCCCCTGCCGGGCGCCATCGCCGTCGACGTGCACGCGCCCCTCGACCAGTTGCAGCTCGGTCCCTACGACACCGACATCGTGGTGTACTGCGCCTGCCCCAACGAAGTCTCGGCGGCCTTGCTGGCGACCAAGCTGCGCGCGGCGGGCTATACCAATACCTGGGCGCTGCTGGGCGGGCACGATGCCTGGCGGGCCTACCGCGAAACGCCCGAATCCCCACTCGCTTCCCCGGCCACGGAGCAATCATGAGCGTACACGTCAAATCGAACATGCCCGGCGGCATGCGCTACACCATCTCCCTGGGCGCCCACGACGTGCCTCTGGACATGCCGGTCCCCAAGGGCGAAGGCCCGTCCCCGCACGACTACTTCGACGCCGCGCTGGGCGGCTGCAAGGCGCTGACGCTGATGGTGTACGCCAAGGGCAAGAACATCCCCCTGGACGGCGTCGAGGTGGAAATCGTGCGCGACGACAAGGACGAGCGGCGCGGGGAATACCGGTTGACCGCCCGCCTGGCGCTCAGCGGCGACCTGACCGACGAACAGGTGGCCGAGCTGCACGCCGTGGCCGACCGCTGCCCCGTCCACAAGCTGATGACCACCACCACGATCAAGATCGATACCGAGGTCGCGCGCGCCTGACCGGCCGGCTCAACTGGCGGCGATCCCCGCCCGCTTCAATAGTTGCCGCTGCTCGGCCTGCGCCACATCCTGCAGCCAGGCGACGAACGACTGGGCGGCGGGCCCCGCGTCGGGCGCGATGCCGTAGTAGTAGCGGTCCAGCGCCAGCCGCAGGTCCGGCAGGGGCGCCGCCAGGCGGCCCCTGGCCAGGTCGTGGCCCAGCAGCGACACCGGAGCCAGCGCCAGCCCCAATCCATCCAGCGCCGCCTGCATCACGAAATGCAGGTGATCGAACTGCAGCGTCTGCTGCTGCCGCGCACGCGGCCGGCCGACCTGCGTGAACCACGCCTCCCAGTCCGCGCGGCGGGAACGGGAATACAGCAGGACATGTCCGGCCAGGTCGGCGGGACGCCCGATCGGCCGTGCCCGCAACAGCTCCGGCGCTGCCACGACCAGGCCTTCGTCCTGCATGAAGGCGCGCGCCTCGATCGACGGGGGCCAGCCGCGGCGGCCGCGCCGGATGGCCACGTCGAAGCTTTCGAGCGCCCTCTCCGGCGCCAGGGTGCTGGTCACGACTTCCGGCTTGACCTGAGGATGGCGAGCCACGAAATCCGGCAGGCGCGGAATCAGCCAGCGCACGGCGAAGCTAGGACGCACGTTGATCCGGACCACCCGCGGCGCGCCGCGCCCGACGAAGACTTCGGCGGCCGCCGAGATGCTGGCCAGCGCGGGCGCGGTGTCGGCCAGGAACTGCGCGCCCGCCGCCGTCAGCACGATCTGCCGCGTCCGGCGCTCGAACAGTTCCACGCCCAGGTAGTCCTCCAACTGGCGGACCTGGCGGCTGACCGCGCCATGGGTCACGCCCAGTTCCTGCCCGGCGCGGGTGAAACTCAGGTGGCGGGCGGCGGCGACGAAGGCCCGGACGGCATTGAGAGGCGGCGGACGATGGAGCATGCGTGCAATTTTCTCACGTGTCGCGCCAGTTTAAATCGTTTGTCGCCCTGTCACGCGAACGTCACCATGTCGGCCTATGTCCGATCCCGACACCGCCACCGCCGATCGCCATTCGCGCGACGCCTCCATCGTCCTGGGCCTGTGCCTGCCCGCCGATACCGTCCTCTATCTGCTGCTTCCCGTCCACGCGGGCCAATTCGGCATAAGCCTGGCGCAGGCCGGTGTGTTGCTGGCCGCCAATCGGCTGGTCCGGATAGCCGGCTATGGCTGGGTCGCCAGGCTGTACGCCGAGCGCGGCGATCGCGCCGTCTGCACGCTGGCGGCGCTGGCCTCGGCCTGCTGCGCGCTGGGCTATGCGCTGTTCCCGGGCTTCTGGCTGCTGCTGGCCGTCCGGCTGCTGTGGGGCCTGTCCTACGCGGCGCTGAACCTGTCCACCCTGGCGCTGGCCACCGCCAGCCTGTCCGGATCGGCGCAGCGCACCGGCCGCTCGCGCGCCCTGATCGCCGCGGGCCCCATGCTGGCCCTGCCGGCGGGCGCATGGCTGGCGGACCTGGCCGGACCGCGCTTCATCTTCTTCATTCTGGCCGCCCTCGCCCTGCTGGCCCTGCCGCTAGCGCGCCGCCTGCCCGCCCACCGCCGGCCCCGGAGCGCGCCGCAGCCCGCGCGCCGCATACGGCCACCAGGCAGCCTGGATGCCTGGTCCTTCATGGAAGGGCTGACGCTGGACGGCCTGTTCATCATCGGCCTGTCGCTGCTCGCGCAGGACGCACTGCCCGACTGGGCCCTGCTGGCGGCCGGCGTGCTGATGGCGCTGCGCTACCTGTCGGAGATCCTGCTCAGCCCGCTGGGCGGGCGCATCGCCGACCGCCTGGGCGCCGAACGCATGCTGGTGGTCCTGTCGCTGGCCACCTCGGCCGCGCTGGTGGGTTTCGGCGCCGGCTGGCTGTGGGCCTGCGCCTTCCTCATCGTCGTGCTGCGCGCCCTGCAACTGCCGCTGCTGGCCCCCATCGTCGCGCATCGCCACCCCGGCAACGAACGCATCCAGGCACTGGCCTCGCGCGCGGTCTGGCGCGACATCGGCGCAGGCACGGGGCCGATGCTGGCCGGCCTGCTGCTGCCGGCCGCCCCCGCCGTGCTGGTCTACGGCGGGGCCGCCCTGCTCTTGTCGGCCGCGGCGCTGGCCTGCCTGCGCCGCCCCTGATCCGGCGCGGCCCGCATCAATCGATGCGGATGCCCGTCTGCCGCACGATCTGCCCGTAGCGCTCGACCTCCCGGGCCATCATGGCCGCCAGGTCGGCCGGCGTGCCGGTCTGGATCTCGAAGCCCTGCATGGCGAATTTCTGCATGACGTCCGCATCCCGCAACGCGCGGTTCATCGCCGCATTGATGCGCGCGACGGTCGCCTCCGGCGTCCCCGCCGGGGCGAACAGGGCCAGGCCGCTCGGCACGTCGACGCCCGGCATGCCGGCCTCCGCCATGGACGGCACGCCCGGCACCAGCGCCGACTCGGCCGCCGTCGTCAGCGCCAGCGCGCGCAGCTTGCCCTCGCGGATCTGCGGCACGACGGCGACGTCGGCGATCATGAAGTCCACCTGGTTGCCCAACAGCGCGACCACCGCCGGCCCCACGCCCTTGAACGGCACGTGCGTGAACGACACGCCGGCGGAGCGCGCGATGATTTCGGTTACCAGGTGGGGCGCGGCGCCGTTGCCGCTGGAGGCATAGCTCAGCCGCCCCGGCTGCCTGCGCGCCGCCTCCAGCAGGTCCTTCAGCGACTTCGCCGGCGAGGCGGGATGGACCACCACGATGAACGGCGAGACGGTCATGTTGCCGACCGGCGCGAAACCGCGCAGCGCGTCGTAGGGCAGCTTCCTGTAGAGCGCCTGCGAACTGGCGTGGGTGATCGGCCCCGTCACGTACAAGGTGTAGCCGTCGGGCGCGGAGGAAGCGACGTAGGCGGCGCCGATCGTGGTGCCGGCGCCGGGCTTGTTCTCGACATAGACCGGCTGGCGGAACTCGTCGGCCAGCCTGGCCGCGAGAATGCGGGCCGCCACGTCGGTCGAACCACCCGGCGGAAAGGGCACCACGATCTTGACAGGCTTGGCCGGATATTCCTGGGCGTGAAGACCCGCCATCGGCAACAACGCGGCCAGCGCCAGCGCCGCGATGCGGCGCGCGCCCATCATGCCTGCCTCCCGGCGGCGTCCATCCGGGTCTGCTCCCGGACCACCTCGATGCCCGCCCCGCGCAGCAACTGGTCGATGCGGCGGATCTCTTCGACGCGCGGCTCGGGCATGGGCGGACGCATGCGCGGCGACTCGATCAGGCCCCGCAGCCAGGTCGCGATCTTGTAGCGCACGTGCAGCCGGCCGGGCTCGGCGTAGATGTATTCGTGCAGGCGCGCCAGGCCCGCGTCCCAGATGCGGCGCGCGGCGACGAGGTCATTGGCGCGCATCGCCTCGATGTGGTCCAGCATGGGCTCCAGCGCATAGTTCCACGAGCCGCTGATGGTGCCGTCGAAATTGCCGCTGGCCAGGTACTCGTGGAAGAAATGCGCGCTCGAGCACAGCAGCGCGACGCCGGGCGCCTGGTCGCGCATGGCCCGCGCAAGGATGCGGTGGCCCTGGTAGGCGTAGGTCGTCTTCCAGCCCACGATGTTGGGCACCTCACGGCAGAATTTCAGCGTGGGTTCCAGGGGCAGGCCCAGTCCCCAGGGCTGCGACGCGTTGGTGATGGGGTGGGTGAAGATGGGCAGGTCCACGGCCTCGTCCTGCGCCTTGATCTGGTCCAGCCACACCTCCGGATAGCGGACCGAGTCCCAGGCGATGGCCACGTCCATGGAACCGGCCGGCGGCACCACGAAGATGCCCTGGGCACCCAGCGCCTTCGCGTCGAGCGCCGTCTGCACGGTCTCCGCGGTGGTCCAGGCGAAGGTGCCGGCCAGCACCGGCATCCGGCCCGCGGCTTCCTCCATCACGATTTCCAGCACCCGCCGCTTTTCCTCGCGGGTCAGGTAGAAGGCTTCGCCCGCCTCGGGATTGGCGATGAGGCCGCCCTCGGCGGCGAACCTCGGTTGTTGCAGGTAATAGCGCACCAGCCGGCGCAGGCCCGGCTCGTCGATGCCGAGGTCGTCCCGCAGCGGCAGGACCAGCGCCGTGTAGAGGCGGCGTGCGATGGGATGGAGGGAGGTGTTGCTCAACGGAAGCTCCTGAAAGAAAGAATGGGACGGTGCATCATTCGGGGGTGATGCCCGCATCGGTGATGATCTGTTTCCACTTGCGCCGGTCGCGCGCGACGCGTTCGGCGAAGGCCGCGCTGGTGCCGCCCGCGGGGTCGGCCGCCAGGCTGGTGATCTCGGTGCGCAGGTCGGGCGACGCGATCGCGGCGTTGAGCACGCCGTTGAGCCGCTCGACGATGGGCGCGGGCGTGCCCGCCGGCGCCCACAGGCCGAAATAGGCTTCCATGTCGAAGCCCGGCACGCCGGCCTCGATCAGCGTCGGCACCTCCGGCAGCACCGGCGTGCGCTTGCGCCCGGCCACGGCCAGCGCGCGGATGCGTCCGCCCTTGAGCACCGCCAGCGCGGACACGGCGCTGTCGAACATCATCGTCAACTGGCCGCCTATCAGGTCCTGCACGGCCAGCGACATGCCCTTGTAGGGAATGTGCGTCATCTCGACGCCG
This sequence comes from Pigmentiphaga sp. GD03639, assembly GCF_029845405.1. Lineage (NCBI taxonomy): Bacteria > Pseudomonadati > Pseudomonadota > Betaproteobacteria > Burkholderiales > Alcaligenaceae > Pigmentiphaga > Pigmentiphaga sp. GD03639. Next base: position 56,745 of record NZ_JAOCLR010000009.1, on the reverse strand, counting down.
GCGGCGCGCTTGAAGGCCTCGCCGTTCAGGTGCGCCAGGGTGCCCACGCCGGCCGAACCGAAATTGTTGTCGGCGCCGCGGCTTTTCATCAGCTTGACCAGCGAGGCCACGTCCTGGATGCCCGAAGCGCTGGATACCAGCAGCACGCTCTTGCCGTTGGCGATCTCGACGATGGGCGCGAAGCTCTTCTCGGGATCGTAGGGCAGCGAGGACTTGATGGCGGCGGCCAGGGAATGGGTGCTGGTGGTGGACAGCAGCAGGGTGTAGCCATCGGGCGCCGCACGGGCTACCGCCGCCGCGCCGATGATGCCGCCCGCGCCGGGCTTGTTCTCGACCGCCACCGGCTGGCCCAGCGATTCGCTCATCTTGCGTGCGACCAGCCGCGCCATCACGTCGGCCGCGCCGCCCGGCGGGAACGGCACCTGCAGCAGGATGGGCCGGACGGGATAGGCATCGCCGCGCGCCACGGCCGGCGCGAGCAAGGCTCCGCCCGCGACCTTCAACAATTGACGTCGATCCATGTTCGTTTCCAAGAAGGAAGAAGAAAGGTGGGCCGGCCGCGCCGGCCCCGGTCACTTCGGAGGCTGCCTGCCGCTCTGCTCCAGCGTGCCGCCGTGGCCCCAGGTGCTCTCGTAGTCGGGGCGGCTGCCCTCGGCCAGGAACCGGCGCTCCAGCTCCATCACTTTCGGGATGCCGGACAGGGTCTTGTAGTCGGCCGGCCCGTCCGGGCAGGCGTTGACCTGGGCGGCCCAGTCGGCCAGCGCCGCCTGGCCGCGCCGGCGGAAATCGTGCAGCACGCGCCAGGCGGCCTGCATCCCCGACGAGGCCGCGATGGTCGGGTACAGCACCACCCGCAGGCCGAGATCGCGGTACTCCTCCAGCGTCGGCGCCGGCCCCTGCCCGCCCCAGATGGTCAGCACCGGGACGGGAATCTCGCGGCAGGCGATCTTCAGTTGCTCGCGGCTTTGCACCGAATTGAGCCAGACCAGATCCACGCCGCCCTGCTCGGCATAGGCGACGCAGCGGTTCAGCGCGGACTCGAAGGTCTCGCCGGCGGCCCCGAGCGCGTCGCAGCGCGCGCACACCACGAATTCCCTGTCGATCTCGTCGCGGGCGGCGACGGCCGCGCGGTACTTGCCCACGGCTTCGTCCACCGGAATGCAGCGGCGGCCGGCACTGGTCCCGGACTTCTTGGGCGCCTCCTGGTCCTCGATCTGCAATCCCGCCACGCCGGCCCGCACCGCTTCCTGCACCGCATACCAGACGTTGACCGCATTGCCGAAGCCCGTGTCGAAGTCGAGGAAGATGGGGATGTCGGTCCGGGCCGCCACGTGCCGCGCATGATCGACCACGTCGCGCATGCCCATCACGCCGGTGTCGGGATATCCGTACAGGAACGCGCACAGTTGCGAGCCGGCGATGAAATAACTTTCAAAGCCCGCGTCCTGCGCGATGCGGGCCAGCAGGGGGCTGAAGCCGCCGGGCATGACCAGTAGTTCGTCCCTGGCCAGTAGTTCGCGGAATTGGCGCCGCTTGGCTGTCGCCTCGTTCATCGTCCCGTCTCCCGTCGCCCCGTCCGGCCTGGCCGGCGGGTGCATTTGTGCTTGCTTGCGGGAAATTCTAGGAACAGCCTTTTAATTTGTCTAATATATCTCTTATATCTATTGATTTACGTTACTTATGAATCTCTCGATCCGGCATTTCAAGGCTTTTCTTTCCGTGGTGCATACTCGCAGCTTCACGCGCGCGGCGGAGCAGATGCACATCAGCCAGCCCGGCCTGAGCCTGATGATGCAGGACATGGAGGGCCAGCTGGCGTGCCGGCTGTTCGAGCGCACCACGCGTTCGGTCCACCTGACCGCGGCCGGCCAGCGGCTGGTGCCCGTGGCCCAGCACGTGGTGGACGAAGTGGAAACCATCGCCCCCGTCCTCAGCCAGCTCTCGGAAGAGCGGCGGCGCACGCTGCGCGTGGGCGCCACGCCCATATTCTCCGCCAGCGTGATGCCGCACGTATACATGAAGCTGCGCGTCACCCAGCCCACGCTGGACCTGCATGTGTTCGACCTGCCCAAGCCCGAGGTCGAACGCCGCGTGCGCAGCGGGGAACTCGATTGCGGGCTGGGCATCTTCCCGCGGCACGTGCCCGAGGTCTCGCGGCGCCCGCTGTTCGAGTTCGACTTCCTGTACGTGGAATGCCGCAACGCCCCGCTGCGCCTGAAGGCGCAGGGCAGGGCCCGGCGCATACGTTGGGACGACCTGCCCGACGTGCCCTTCGTGGAGCTGCACCCCACCTCGGAACTCCAGCAACTGATCGACAAGCGCAAGGCCGCGTCCAGGCGCCTGCGGCCGGAGGGCGGCATCCGGATGAACAATCTGGAATCGCTGATCGGCATGGCGGCGGCCGGCGTCGGTCCCACCATCGTTCCGTCCTTCGCCGCGCCGGTCGGACCCGACGTGCCGGTCGTCACCGCGCTGCTGACCGACCCCGTGCTGTCGCTGGGCTTTCACCTCATCACCAAGCGCGGAAGGGAACAGCCTGCGGTCCTGGAGGCGTTCACCGGCACGCTGCTGGAGGTGATCGCCGAACGCGGGGAACGCACTTACGGGACGCCGGAAAACTGACGTTCCGCTGAACGGCCGGAGGAACGGAAACTCGACATCCCTTCAACGAAAATTCGACGCACGCCCGACCATACTGGCGCCGTTCTGTCGTTCCCTCCGAGTGTTCCATGGATGTCCAACACGATCTGGATGGCTTCGGCCCGGCGCTGCCCGGCGTGGTCCTGCCTCTGCCCGAGGCAGCCGCGCCCAGGGATTCCGCCTTCCACGATGCCCATGTCAGCTGCGTCCTGCCCTGCCTGAACGAAGCCCGCAACCTGCGCGAACTGCTTCCCCTCTTGCGAGCCCGCCTCGACACGCTGTGCCGAAGCTGGGAGATCATTGTGGTGGACGACGGCAGCACCGACGAGACCCCTGAACTCATGGCCCGCTGGAGCCAGGTCCCCGGCTTCCGCTACCTGCAGCTGTCGCGCAACTTCGGCAAGGAAGCCGCGCTCAGCGCCGGGCTGGAATCGGCGGACGGCGACGTCGTCATCAGCATGGACGCCGACCTGCAGCACTCGCCCGACCTGATCGACAGGATGCTGGTCAAGTGGGCCGCCGGCGCGGACATGGTCTACGCGGTGCGCAGCCATCGCGACGACGAGCCGGCGCTCAAGCGCCTGGGCTCGCGGCTGTTCTACCGGCTGCTCAGCTCGCACGGCCGCGTCAACGTCCCGGCGCATGCCGGCGACTTCCGGCTGATGGACCGCCGCGTCGTCGACGCCCTGATCGCCCTGCCCGAACGCACCCGCTTCATGAAGGGCCTGTACGCCTGGGTCGGGTTCAAGGCCGAGCCGCTGCCCTACGTTCCCGCCGACCGTGCCCACGGCAGCAGCCACTTCCGGCCGCTGCAGCTCGGGCGCCTGGCCCTGGACGGGCTGACCGCCTTCACCACCTGGCCGCTGCGCATGGCGAGCCTCGTGGGTGGGCTCTTCGCGGCGCTGTCCATCGCCTATGGCTGCTACGTGGTGGGTGAATACCTGGTCAAGGGCAACATCGTCGCCGGCTGGACCACCATCGTCGCCGCCCTGCTGTTCTTCGCCGGACTGAACCTGATCTCGCTGGGCATCGTGGGCGAGTACGTCGCCCGCATCTTCGACGAGGTCAAGGGCCGGCCGCTGTACGTGGTCCGTTCTCGCCGCGGCACGGGGACGCGCAGCGGCCGCGCAGGCATGCGATGAAAAATGGCCCCCACGCTTGCCGCTGCGCGGCTGCGCTGCCCCCCAAGGGGGCGTTTTCATCTTGGGGCGGCCCGGCGATGAAAAATGGCCCCCACGCTTGCCGCTGCGCGGCTGCGCTGCCCCCCAAGGGGGCGTTTTCATCTTGGGGCGGCCCGGCGATGAAAAGAACCAGCCTGTTCTTTGCCGCCATCGCGGCGTGGCTTGCCATGCTGTCCTGGGTGCGGCCGCTGATGCTGCCCGACGAGGGCCGCTATGCCGGCGTCGCCTGGGAAATGCTGCGCAGCCACTCCCATGCCGTGCCGCTCTTGAACGGCATGCCCTATTTCCACAAGCCGCCGCTGTTCTACTGGCTGGCCGAGGCCTCGTTCTCGGTGTTCGGACTGAACGAGTTCGCGGCGCGCCTGCCCTCGGTCCTGGCGGCCTGGCTGGCGGCGGCGGGCCTGTACCTGTTCGTGCGCCGGCGGCGCGACGCCGGCACCGCCGCGGTCGCCACGCTGATCCTGGTCACCCTGCCCTTCTTCTACGGCGCCGCGCAGTTCGCCAACCTGGACATGCTGGTGGCCAGCCTGATCTCGCTGTGCATCCTGGCCGGCGCCGAAGCGCTGCTGCGCGCCCGCGAAGGTGCCTCGCCCCGCGGCATGATGCTGGCCTGCGCGGTGCTGGCCGGCCTGGCCGTGCTGGCCAAGGGCCTGATAGGCGTCGCGCTGCCGGCGGCCGTGCTGGTGCTATGGGTGGCGTCGGCGCGCCGCTGGAAAGACCTGCTCGTCCTGCTGTGGCCGCCCGCCATCGGCGTCTTCCTGGCCGTGGCGGTGCCGTGGTTCTGGCTGATGCAGCTGCGCTATCCGGAGTTCTTCCACTACTTCTTCATCTACCAGCAGTTCGAGCGCTTCTCCGCCGGCGGCTTCAACAACGTACAGCCGGCCTGGTTCTACCTGCCGGTGCTTGCCGCGCTGGCGCTGCCCTGGTCGGCCTGGGCCGCCGGCCTGTTCGACAAGCGCTTCTGGACCGCGCCCGGCGGCGAGCTGCGGCGGCTGGCGCTGGTCTGGCTGGCCGTGATCCTGGCCTTCTTCTCCATCCCCAGCTCCAAGCTCATCGGCTACATCGTGCCGGCGCTGCCCGCCTTCGCCTTCCTGCTGGCCGAGGTCGTCATGTCGGTCCGGCGCAGCGGCCGCAGCCTGCGCTGGCGGCGCCTGTTCCCCTTGTCCGTCATGGGCGCCGCCACGCTGTGCGGCGCCGCCATCGCCGCAGCCGCCGCCTATTCGCACCAGGCGCCCAAGTCCCTGGCCACCGATATCGGCACGCGGCTGCGGCCCGGCGACACGCTGGTCGCGCTGCACGAGTACCCCTTCCAGCTACAGCTCTATTCCCGCTCCCCCGCCCCCATCTGGGTCGTGGACGACTGGCTGGACCCGCAGATTCCCTTGCGCGACAACTGGCGCAAGGAACTGTACGACGCCGCGCATTTCGACCCGGTCCAGGGCCAGCAGGTGCTGCTGTCGGACCGGCTGCTGCGCGAACGCCTGTGCGCGGCGCCCGCCGGGGAACGCTACTGGATCTGGGGCGGCGCCGACGACGCCGCGCGCAAGCCATTCCTGGCGAACCGGCAGCCCGTGCTGAGCGAAGACCGCAGCCGGGTATGGCTGGTCGAGGCCGGCGACGGGCTCATGCGCCAGGCGTGCGGCGAAACGCCCATAGCCGGCTTGCAATGAAGGTACCCACGGCAATCCCCGCCAACACCGCTGCCAGCAAGACGTCATACCGCACCGAGGACACATGGAGCAGCCAGGCATAGGCCATTTCGTTGACTGCGAAGCCGCCCGCGGATACGAGAAAGAATCTCGCCGCGGCGCGCTGCCACGCATGCAGCGGATGCCGGAATGTGAACAGCAGATGGCCCGCGAACGACACGCAGAAAGCGGCCAGCCAGCCCACCACGTTGGCCCGCAGGGGCGCGAGGCCCAGCATTTCGACGCAGGCCACGGCCACGACCCAGTGGGTCGCGGCGGCCAGGCAGCCGACGGCGACGAAGCGGAGGATCTGTCCGGCAAGCAGGCGCATGAAGAGCCATCCAACGGATACGTGATGAACGGAACGCCATTATCCGGCAGGCGGATCGTCGTGTGTGCGGACGACTTCGGCATGGACGCATCGGTCGACCTGGCCATCCTGGCCCTGGCCGCGCACGGGCGCGTCAGCGCCGCCAGCTGCATGACGCTGGGCCCCAGCTTCGGCGCCCATGCCGGGCTGCTGGCCGGCTCGGGCATCGAGACCGGCCTGCATGTGGACTTCACGGCCTTTCCTGACACGCCCGCCGAGCGGCTGTCCCTGTCCGTGCTGATTGCCCGCGCCTATGCGGGCCTGCTCGACGGTGGCTGGATCGACGCAAGGCTCGCCCGGCAGTTCGACGCCTTCGAACGGGCCTTCGGCCGCCCGCCCGACTACGTCGACGGCCACCAGCACGTGCACCAGTTGCCCCACATCCGCGCCCGCCTGGTCGCGCTGCTGGCGCGGCGTTATGGCGACGCCCCGCCGTGGCTGCGCGCCACGCGCGCCGCGTCCCTGCCCGGCATGCCGCACCCGCCGCGCCTGAAGGCGCACGTGATCGCCGCGCTGGGCGCCGCCGGGCTGGCCCGCCTGGCGCACGGCCATGGCATGCGAACCAATGCCCGCCTGCTGGGCGTGTACGGTTTCCAGGGCGGAGAACAGCACTATGCCGCGCTGGTGCGCAACTGGCTGCGGCACGCGGGCGACCGGGACGTGCTGATGTGCCATCCGGCCGTCGCCCCGGTGCCCGACGATCCTCCCGGCGGGCAGCGCGTGGCCGAATACCGGGTGCTGGCCGGCCCGGCCTTCTCGCGCTGGCTGGACGAGGAAGGCCTGCGCGTGGGGCCGCTGGCCTGAGCGGACGCCTCCCGGCTCAGTGTCTGGCAAACGGCAGGCTGCGCGAGGCCGCGCTGGCCGACGACAGCGGCGAACGGCTCGCCCGGCAGCTCTCGGGCATCGCGCAGCAGGCGTGAGCATGAGGTCTAATTGAAAGCTGCGGCCATTCCGGCGCCCGCCCGTTCCATCCATCGAGGAAACCGCATGGTAACCATCCATGTCATGCCGGTCGAGATCGGCTTCAAGCACTGCGATCCCGCCGGCATCGTGTTCTATCCACGCTACGTCGAGATCCTGAACGACACCGTCGAACACTGGCTCCGGCACGGCCTGGAAACCGGCTTCGCCGCCCTGCATGGCGAGCGGCACATCGCCATTCCCATCGTCAACCTGCAGGTCGACTTCCTGGCTCCCAGCCGGCTGGGAGAAGACATCGTCTCGGCGCTGCGCATCGACGGCGTCGGACGCACCTCGCTGAAGATCGCCATCGAACTGAGCCGCGCCGGCGACGACCAGCCGGTGCGCCTGCGCGCCGCGCTGGTCCTGGTGTTCATCGACATGCACACCATGCGGCCCATCGAGGTGCCCGAGGACGTGCGCCGCGCCATCGAAGCGGGCGGCTATTGGCGGGGCTGAGCGGCCCGTCAATCGACCGTGATGCCCTTGGCCTTGATCAGGCGCCCCATGATCTCGGTCTCCTTGCGTATGGCCGCGGCCGCATCCGCCGGCGTGGTCGCTATCGGCTCCAGTCCCGCTTCGGCGATCATCCGCTGCATGCCCGCGGAATGGGTAACGGCCTGGATCTCGCGGTTCAGGCGCTCGACGATGGACACCGGCGTTCCGGCCGGCACCCAGAAGCCGAGCGACGTGAAGATCTCCACGCCCGGGTAGGACTCCGAGACGGTCGGTACGTCGGGCAGCGCCGCGCTGCGGCGATTGCCCGTATAGGCAATCGCGGACAGCTTGCCCGACCGGATGGCCGGCAGCGCCGAGACCGGCGGCTCGAACCCCAGCATCACGTGCCCCGCCATGACGTCCGGCAGGGCCGCCCGCTTGTACGGAACATGCAGCAGCCGTACCCCTGACGCATCCTGCAGCAGTTCGAACCCCAGGTGGGCGGTGCTGCCCGACCCGTACGAGGCGTAGCTGATCCTGCCCGGCTCGCGGCGCGCCGCGGCCACCAGGTCCGGCACGCTACGAATCGGCACCGCGTTGTTGGCGACGATGAATGATCCCCCGCGCAGCGCCTGGGTCACCGCGACGAAGTCGGCCTGCGGATCGTAGGGCAGGCGGCTGAACAGAAAAGGCGTGATGGCGAACGGATTGCTGGTCGAGAACAGCAGGGTATAGCCGTCCGGCTTGGACTTGGCCACCGCGTCGGTCCCGGTCACCGATAGCGCGCCAGGCTTGTTCTCAACATATACCGGAGTGTTCAACGCCTCCGACAGGCGCTCGGCATAGGCTCGCGCGAAAAGATCGGAGCCGACGCCCACCGGACTGGGCGTGATGATCTTGATCGGATGGCTGGGCCAGGGTGCCTGCGCCAGCGCGGAAGTCGCGACAGCCTGAAGAATGGCGGCCAGCAGGAACGGAACGAATGCACGCATGGGAGTCTCCTGATGTCGGTTGTCTAATAGGCGCAGCCGTCCAGCCCCGGCACGACGACCCGCGCCGGATCGTTGTCGTGGGCCTGCAACTGGTCGACCGCGTAGTCGGCCACACACCCCGACAACAATTGCCGGGGGTCTTCCAGCACCACGCGCAAGCGCGTGTTCATCGCCCACCAGTCGTCGGGCCCGGCGATCGCCGGCAGCTCGGCCACCTCGGTGGTCTCGGGCGTCAGGCGGGGATGCGCGGCCGCCGCCGGCGCGAAGCGCGGATAGCCGTCGTACATCAGCGGCCCCAGGTCGCTGACCGTGCGCGTGCGCGACCACAACTGCCGCAGCGGCGACTCGAACGCGCGCGCCGCCGCGACGGCCTGCTCCGGATCGGCCGGCAGTTCCGGGCTGGGCACGTGGGGGGCGATCAGCACGCGCTCGAGCGGCAGCCGGTAGCGCGAGGCCGCGCGTATCGATGCGCACACCGAATTGGAGGTCCACGTGACGCCGGCGGTGGGCCTGCCCTGCTTGCCGACGATCAGCGCCATGCTGCGGTCCCAGTCGATATCGTGCCGGTCGAACCAGCCGATGATGCGATGGCCGGTGTCCAGTCCAACCAGGAAGAAGGTCGCGATCATGACGGCGTTCATGGGCACGGTCGCACCTATGGCGCCGCCCTTGGCCTCGAGATACTGCTCGCGCATGTCCCGGGCGGTGAAGCAGGACGGCTCGCGCAGCGCGCGCTCAAGGTAGCGCAGCGTCATGGCGCACGCGTAGTCCACCATGCCGGCGATGGCCTGCTCGCGCCCCCGGTACGCCGCCACCGCGATCTCGTCGCGCCACAGTGCCGCCGAGTTGGCGGCCCGGACCGCGCGGGTCGCGTCCATCATGCGCCGCGCCTCGCCCTGCCACGCCTGGCCGTCGGGATCCAGCTCCCGCATCTTCAGCAGCGACGCCACGGCCGGCCCCAGGTGGGAGACGGCGGCCAATTCCTTGAAACCCCGGTTGAACAGGCGATAGCCCTGGACTTCGGGAGCGCGCCCGGCGCCCGGATACAACACGATGTCGGTGCTGGTGGCGACGATCAGCGGATCCCCCGCCAGGGCGGCGCCCATCATGGCGGCCAGCTTGGCGCCCAGGCTGTCGGCCGCGGCCGTGTAGGTTTCATACAGGCGCAGGAAATCCGGATTCTGGTAGGCGGGATTCATGTCGTTTCCTTTCCATCGCCGCCCGGCACGGCCGGGTCGAGCTCGTAGATGCGGGTCGGCGTGCGAAAGCGCACCTGCGGCGACAGGCTGTTCGCCACCACGAGATAACGTTTGCCATCGTGGCGGAAATACGCCGCGTCGGTAGCGCCGTGGGTGGGGAACGACATGGCGGGAACCAGCCTGTCGTCGGCGAACCGGTAGATGACCGACTCCAGGTCGGTGATGGGCGCCTCGCGGGTGCCGCGCAGGAAATTCACTACTACCAGCGCCTGGATGTCGTCCAGCCATGCAAACTCCCTGCCGCCGGGGCCTGAGACCGTCTGGTGCGGCACGAAGCGGCCGTCCGACCACCTGTACAGCAGCGTGTCGCCGAGCAGATTGCAGAAGGCCAGCCAATGCCGCCCTCGCGTCTCGAAATGGCAGAAGGCGCGCCCGCTGTTGCCGTCCAGGTCCTGGAAGTGCTCGAACGACGAGCCGTTCCAGCGCAGCAGCCGTGACGGCCGGACATGGTCGGCATAGGCCAGCAGCCGGTGTCCGTCGACGTCGATATCGGCCCAGTTGTAGCCCCAGGCGGAGTCGATGTGCTGAAAGGGCGAGAAATCCCGGCCAGTCCATTCATACAGGGTCGACATGTCCTGCCGGGCCGGCGTCTCTCCCGGCGCAGCCACGCACTGGGCCAGCGCCAGAAAGTGGCGAGCTCCGACCGCGAGGTACTTCCATTGCTTGGCCGCGAAGCTCGGTACCTGCTGCAAAGGCAGGAAACGTCCGGCGTGCAGTTCGAAGATGGTCGATCCCGGGCGCATGTCGTAGGGGCCGGCGCCGTGGCGAAGGCTGGCCACGGCCAGGAAAGCGCGTTCGCCGATGCGGAAGAACTCCGCGTCCTCGCCGCCCGGGGCGTCCAGGGCCGCGTCCGGCACGAAGCGGCCGCCTTCCCAACGGTAGATCAGCGTCTGCGTATCGCTGTTCCCCGCCGTCATGTCGGCGGGCGTTCCTTCGACGTCGCGCGCCAATTGCGGCACGGCCAGGTAGCGCGCCCCCTCGTGCTCGAACGTGGCCGCGGCCCGTGCTCCCGACGTATCCAGTTCCTGGATGCAACGCAGGCCGATCATGGCCGCCTCGCCTCGGGAAAGCCGAACAGCCTGGCGGGATTCTCGACCAGGATGCGTTTTCGCCCCTCCGGCTCGGGCACCCAGTCCGCCAGCAGGTTCAGCAGATTGCCCGTATCCAGGGCGCCGTCGGGAATATGCGGCCAGTCGCTGCCCCAGATCACGCGATCGGGCAGGGTCTCGACGATGGCGCGGGCCAAGGGCCGCAGCCGGACATAGTTCCTGTCCTTGGCCAGGCGATAGGGACCGGACAGCTTGAACCAGCCGCGCCCCTCGTGCGCCGCCCGCAGCAGGCGGTCGAAATCCTCGCGGGTCAGGCCGTCGGTCTCCAGCATGTAGCCCATGTGATCGATGACGAAATCGGCCCCGATCGACGGCAGGAACGGAATCAGGTCGCGCACCACCCATCCCGGGGTATAGAACTGCACGTGCCAGCCCAGGCGCGAGGCGCGGCTCACGCTGCGTTCGATGTAGGCCCGCAGTTCCCGGCCCGGCAATTGGGCGCGCAGGAAGAGATCCAGCCTGAGCGCGCGGACGCCCCGTTCGTGCATGCGCGCCAGCGTCTCCTGATCGACGTCGTCGTCGACCATGGCCACGCCGCGCGCGTGACCGCCGCAGCGGTCCAGCGCATCCAGCATGCAGCGGTTGTCGGTGCCGTAGTAGCTGGGCTGCACGATCACGTAGCGCTCCACCCCCAGTGCATCCAGCGCGCCCTCCAGCTTCGATTGTTCGCCGTCGGGCAGCGTGTAGTGGGGATGCGGGACGCGCGGATACCGGTCGGCCGGCCCGAAGACGTGCACGTGGGCATCGCAGGCCCCCGGGGGCACCTCGAAACGGGGGCGCTCCAGCGTGGAAGGCGCGCATGGGCGTGGAAGTCAGCATGGAATCTGTCATGGCAGGACCGTGGTGTATCAATCGAGATGGACGCGCCCGCTCGCGGCGACGCGCCGGTTGCGGACCAGTTCGGAAGAAATCGCCTCGCGCATCGCGGCAGGATCGTAGGCCTGGAGCTCGAATCCCTGGCCTTCAAGGGAAAGACGCAGCCCCGGTTCGGCCATTGCTTCGCGCAACGCGCGTCCGACCGCCTCCTGCTGGGCCGCGGGCGCCCCCGCCGGCATGACCAGGCCCACCCACGAGCGATAGCTGTAGTCGGTCAGCGCGGGCAGTCCCGATTCGGCGTAGGTCGGCACCTCGGGCAGCAGGTCCCAGCGCTGCGCGCCCGTCGCCGCCAGCGCGCGTACCCGGCCGCTGCGCACATAGGGCACGATGGGTGCCGTGACGTAGACCATCATGTCGACTTCGCCGGCCACGAGCGCGTTCATGGCCTGCGCCTCGCCCTTGTACGGCACGTGCCGCGCGGCGATCCCCAGCGCCTGCAGCAGTTCCTCGCTTTGCAGGTGCAGGCTGGTGCCGACGCCGAAGGACCCGTAGGTCAGCCCGTCGGGATGGGCCTTCGCATGTTCGACCAGTCCCGCCAGATCCGCCACCGGCAATCCCGCACGGACGGCCAGCACTCCCGAGTTCGCCGCCACGATGGCCAGCGGCGTGAAATCCTTCAACGGGTCGTAGCCGACGGCGCGGTCCACCACCGGGTTCACGGTCAGGATGGACGGCGACACCGCCAGCAGCGTCTGGCCATCCCGCGGGGCTCGCAGCGCGGCCTGGGCGCCGATCTTGCCCGCCGCGCCCTGGCGGTTCTCGACCACCACCGGGACCTCCAGACGCGGTTGCAGGTACTGGGCAACCACCCGCGCCACACGGTCGATCGGTCCGCCGGGCGGCGTCGGCACCACGATGGTGAGCGCGCGCTGGGCGTGGGCCGGCGGGATCCCCGCCATCAATACGGCAGCCAGGGCCAGCGCCCCGCGCCAGCAGCGGTCACGTCGCATCGCCGGCCCCCACACAAGCCAGGGCCTGGACGACGCGCTCGCGCATTGCCGCGGCCAGCAGGTCGCTGTCTATGCCCGTCATCATGAACGGCGCGGCGCCGCGTTCGATCAGGTCCGCCACATAACGAACGTCGGCAACCCCTCCGATGACCAGCGGCTTGCCCGCCCGCAGGCACGCGCGCAGGGCCGCCTCGTGCGCCTCGCGCACGCGGGGATGGGTGGCCTCGCCGGGCACGCCCAGTTCGGCGCTCAGGTCATTGGTGCCGATGGCCACCAGATCCACGCCGGGTACGCTGGCGATGGCCTCGGCATTCTCGATCCCGAGCGGGCTCTCCAACAGCACCTTGACGAGGGTGGCGCGGTTGGCGGTGGCATAGAGTTCCGCCGCCGGCACCCGGCGGAATCCGACGCAGGGCAGCGTCGCGATGGCCGACCGGTGTCCCTGGGGCGGGAATCGGCAGGCGGCCACCAGGTCCGCGGCCTGCCCGGCCGTTTCGACCCGGGGGAAAATGATGCCCGAGGCCCCCGCATCCAGCAGCCGTCCCACGACGCCATATTCGCGCTCGGGCACCCTGACCAGCGCCGCCATCCCCAGATCTGCCGCGGTGCCGCACAACGCGCCCGCCACATCCACGGGCATGGTGCTGTGCTCCAGGTCCACCCAGACCGCGTGGTGTCCCGTGGCCCTGGCCCACCGCACGACATCGGGCGTACGCGCGCATCGCAGGCCCAGCGCCGCCACCGGCAGCCGGCGAACCAGCCGGTCGATGACGGGATGGACGGCGTCTGTCCGCGAGTTGTCTCGTTGATCCATTATCTGTTCTCGCCTCCTCGATGCCCCGCATCCTAAGCCTCCTTTTTTATATTCTGAAATACAATTTGAATGAGGCTTTCGATATCCTAAAGATATGATCGAGCTACGCCACCTGCGCTACTTCATCGCCGTCGCGGAAGAACTCAACTTCACGCGCGCCGCCCAGCGGCTGCACATGGCGCAGCCGCCGCTCAGCATCCAGATCCGCGCGCTGGAAGAAGAACTCGAGGTGCAATTGTTCGAACGCGACAAGCGGCGCGTGGCGCTGACCCAGGCGGGGCGGCATTTCCTTGAGCGCGCCCGCGGCATCCTGCGCGAGGTCGAGGATGCGAAAGGAGAAGCCCGAAGCGCCGCCTCGGGCGAGATCGGCGCCATTTCGCTGGGCTATACCGCGTCGTCGATGCTGTCCTCGCTGCCGTCCATCCTGCGGGATTTCCAGCTCGCCCATCCCCAGGTGCACATGAACCTGCACGAGATGACCTCGGTCGATCAGCTCGATGCCGTCAACGCGCGCACGCTGGACCTGGCCATACTCCGGCATCCCGGGGTGGAGATCCCGGCGGGCATCGCCATCGAGGAATGGCTGCGCTCGCCGCTCGTTGCGGCTATCCCCGCCGGCCATCCTCTGGCGGCCGCCCCGCTCCACATACGCGACCTGCGCGACCATCCGCTGGTCATGTATCCGCGCCAGGCAGGCATAGGTTTGTATTGGAAGGTGCAGGACCTGTGCGCGAAAGCCGGATTCCGGCCGCGCATGGTCCAGGAAGCCCGCGAAGCCTCCACCATCATCGGGCTGGTCGCGGCCGGCGTGGGCATCGCCATCGTGCCATCGCACACCCGCTGCATCGCCCTCGGTGGAGTGATCTACCAGCGTATCCTGGACAAGGACGCGGTATCGCCGCTGCACCTGGCCTACCGCACGGCCGATCAGGGCGTTCACCTGCGCAAGTTACTTGTCCAACTGCGCGCGCGCCGGAAAATGTAACTCGGCCATCATGACCGGCCATGCTCCCGCCATGTGTATCCGTTCGCTAGCAAGCGAGCTGTTCGTCCTCGGCCACACGGCCTTCGTTCCGGGTTTCCCCGGAAGCTCCATCCCTCATTCAGCCACTGTTCAGGCGCCTTTGTTGCTCCCGGAGCAATTTCCCCCGCCCGCTCGACGCGCTTTTCGCAGAAAAAAGAAATGGGCTCTTTCTAACAATTGAGACATCCTGCAAACTTCCGATAACACACGCCCCCTATACTCGTTCGCGCAATTACAACGGGAAAAGCATGATTGTTTTCATTGCCATCATCGCTGCCATCTGCGTAGGGGTCATCGTGGTCAAGGCTCGCCAACGGGCGAAGGCTCGCGAGATCGCCCGCGAAAGGCATGGCAAGCAGTGCCCGAGCTGCGGCAAGTACGTGCATCCCGCCGCCGCTATTTGCAAGCACTGCTACGCCCGGCTGCCGGCGTCCAAGACCTAGGGTTTGCGGAATTTCAACAGGAAGCCATCGGCCTCTCCGATCGCGGCGTAGCGTTCGCGATCCTTGTCGCCCAGCCGGAAGGTAGGCGGCAGCGTCCATACCCCCGCCGGATGATCCTTGGTATCCCTGGGATTGGCCAGCGCCTCCGAGCTGCCGACGAAGACGAAGCCGGCCTGCCGGGCGAGCTGGATCGCATAATCCTGCCGTACGTAGCCCTCGGCGGCGCGCGGGTCCTGGGGCTTGTCGGCCCGGCCGCGGTGGGCCTCGATGCCCAGGATGCCGCCGGGCTTGAGGGCGCGGTAGAAGGCGGCCATCACCTCTTCGGCATAACCGTCGTTCATCCAGTTGTGCAGGTTGCGGAAGGTCAGCACGATGTCGGCGCTGCCCGGCGGGGCGATGTCGTAGCGCCCCTTGCCGAAGGCCGTCACCCGGACCCGGTCGTACCAGGCCGGATTGGCATCCAGCTTGGCGCGGAAATTCCGGTAGTACTCCTGGTAGTAGGCGCGCCCCCCGCCGTCCTGCGGATACTGGGCGGCGTAGTAGGTGCCGCGCGGCTTCAGGTACGGCGCCAGGATCTCGGTCCAGTAGCCGGCCCCGGGCGAGATCTCGACCACGGTGGCGTCCGGCCGCAACTCGAAGAAGTGCAGGACCTCGTAAGGCTTGCGCGCGGCGTCCCGGGCGACGAAGGCCGGCGTGCGCGCCGGACTGGCGATGGCCTGCTTCAACGCGGTGTCCTCGCCGACCGGCGCGACGGCGCACCCCGCGCCGAGCAGCGACACGCCAACGACCGCGACCAAGGCTTTGAATGACATGCGAAAGGCTCCCATGGAGAAGGACCCTGCACCGGTGTCGGTGCGGTCCGTGGCTGCGCATACAATGACGCCGTTCCCCGTTTTAACACCGGCCCGCCCAGGCGGGCCATGCCCAGACCGCATATCGATCTGCGTTTCCCGTCGCGTCCCGTCCACGGCCGGAAAGCAGACCCCATCGGGGCGCGGCGCCTTTTTCCTTTCCCTCCATGATCTCAAACGCATGCGGCGTCGATTTCGGGACGTCCAACTCCACTGTCGGCTGGCACCGGCCCGCCGCTCCCTCCCTGCTGCCGCTGGAAGACGGGCAGCCCACCTTTCCCTCGGCGGTCTTCTTCCACGCCGAGGACATCGAGACCAGCTTCGGCCGCGCGGCGGTCCGGGACTACCTGGAAGGCTATGACGGCCGGTTGATGCGGGCGCTGAAAAGCCTGCTGGGCACGCCGCTCATGGAAGGCCACACCGAGGTCCAGGGCCGGGCGCTGCCCTTCCGCCTGCTGCTCTCGCGTTTCATCGGAGAACTCAAGCGGCGCGCCGAGCACGCGGCCGGCAGGACTTTCGACCAGGCGGTGTTCGGCCGCCCCGTCTTCTTCGTCGACGACGATCCGCGCGCGGACGCCAAGGCGCAGGAGACCCTGGCGGAGATCGCCCGCGAGGTAGGCTTCCGCCACGTCGAATTCCAATACGAGCCGATGGCGGCAGCCTTCGACTACGAATCGCAGATCGCCGGCGAGGAACTGGTCCTGGTGGTGGACATCGGGGGCGGCACGTCGGACTTCACGCTGATACGCCTGAATCCCGCGCGCGCAGCCGCCGCCGAGCGGCGCGAGGACATCCTCGCCAACGGCGGCGTCCACATCGGCGGCACCGACTTCGACAAGTACCTGAGCCTGCGCACCGTGATGCCGCTGCTGGGCCTGGGCAGCCGCCTGACCAGCGGCAAGGAGATGCCCTCGACGCCCTACTTCAACCTGGCATCGTGGCACACCATCAACCAGGTCTATGCCCGCAAGTCGGCCACCATGCTGGCCGAACTGTTCCACGAATCGGCCGAGAAGGACAAGCTCGCCCGGCTGCTGGAACTGGTCAAGGAGCGCGCGGGCCACTGGGTGGCTTTCCAGGTCGAGGAAGCGAAGATCGCGCTGGCCGCCGCGCCCGAGGCCCGGATGGACCTGGGCCGCGTCGAGCCCGGGTTGATCCAGGTGGCGACGCGCGCCGACCTGGATGCCGCCATCGAACACCTGGTGGACCGGATAGGCAGGACGATCGCCGAGCTGCTGGACACCGCCGGCATCGCCGCGCGGGCGGTCGATACGGTGTTCTTCACGGGGGGATCGAGCAGCGTACCGCTGCTGCGCAACCGGGTCGCCTCGCTGCTGCCCGCGGCGCGCGCGGTCCAGGGAGACACGTTCGGCAGCATAGGAACGGGCCTGGCCCTGGACGCCGCGCGGCGCCTGGGGTGAGACGCCGGCCGGGGCTCAGCGCCCCGAGACCTGCTCGCTTTCCACGGTCATGTCGAGCACGTAGGCGTAGCGGGAGGCGTCCGCCGGCGGATTGGCGAGGGTGTAGCGCTTGATACGCAGCACGTTGCGCACGCCGGCCGTATGGGTATAGCCCTGGATGTTGCCGTAGAAGGCTTCCCAGTCGCCATAGCCCTGCTTGACGCCGGCGGCGTCGTAGCTGACCGTGCGCACCCGCATGCATTTCATGTTCGGGATGAGGGGATGGCTGCAGGGAACCAGGTCCGGCGCCACCTCCAGGAACATGGTCTCGCCCGCCGACCCGTAGCGCGTCTCGTCGGTGGGCGTGCCGGCCAGCCGCCATTGGCTGCCGTCGGCGAAGGTGAGTTTCAGGGCGGGCTGCGCCCCCGCCTCGGGCCGCGCGGCGCCACCCAGGATCTCCCAGCCCGACACCGTCGGCAGCCGCTCGGCCACATCCCGTTCGTACTTCATCAAGGCCTGGTCCGGGCACATGCGCAAGGTGCCGGCCATCTGCGTGATGGTCATCCGCGCGCCATCCACGCGGTAGCCGCCGCCCAGCATGTTGCACAGCCCGGCCACGGAAACGCGCTCCCCGGCGAAGGTCAGTTGCAGCGCCTGGCCACCGTGGGTGTTTACCGCATCCGGCTGGGGCGCGCCGGTCGCGTTCAGCGCCTGTTGCAGGCGCCAGTGATAGGCCGTCAGGATCGAGGCATCGGTCTTGGCGCCGGAGCCGCCCGCCGCGCCGCCCTGCTGGGCACAGGCCGCCAGCCCCTGCACCACGACCGCCGCGAGCAGGATTTTCCAGGTCCGTTTCATGGACATTCTCCTTCTTCTTGAGGCCATCAAGCGTAGCATTCCACGGCGCCCAGGCGCGCGGCGGCCCGCCGGGGAGTGCTACAACTGCAATAATCGCCCCATACCCGCAACAAGTCCTGACAAAGAAACGATGCCGGCGCACTATTTCATGGCCATCGGCCTGACCGTGGTCTTCTCCATCGGTACCGTCGCCCTGCACTACGAAGCCTTGCGCTTCATTTCCTCCATCCATCCGCGGCGCTGGAGCGGGCGGGCGAACATAGGCGTGCTGATCTGCGCCATCATCGCCGCCCATTGCCTGGAGGGCATGCTGTTCGGGGCCGGCTACTGGATAGGCGCGGAATGGCTGGGGCTGGGGCACCTGACCGGCGCGGCCAGCGCGGGCCCCCTGGCCTACATCTACTTCGGACTGGAAACCTTCACCACCCAGAGCCTGGGCGACATCTTTCCCACCGGGCCGCTGCGTCTGCTGGCCTCGGTGGAACCCCTGGTGGGCCTGATTCTGATCGGCTGGTCCACTTCGTTCACGTTCATTCTCATGCGGCGCAACTGGCGCGAGCGCCAGGACGGCGAAAACCGCCGCTGAGCGCCCCCCGCGCGCCCCGGGCCTATATCCTTCCCATCAACAGCAGGACGATCAGCACGACCAGGATCACCCCGATGATGCCCGAGGGCCCGTATCCCCAACTGGCAGCATGGGGCCATGCGGGAAAGGCGCCGATCAGCGCCAGCAGCAGGATGATCAGAATTATTGTGGTGAGCATGGCGTTCTCCTCGATAGCGAAGGAAGCGGCCTTGGCAAGGCCTGCCTGCTCCTCAGCAAGATGCGCGCCCGCCCTCGGCTTCAGACCCCCAGCCTGGCGCGCAGCGCCTGGCGATAGGGCCGCGACACCGACCAGGGTTGGCCCAGGCCGCGCAACTGGACGGTCCACGGCATCGAAGCGCCCCGCTCCAGCGCCTTGACGTGCCCCAGGTTGACCAGCGCCGTACGGTGGATGCGCATGAAACTCTCCTGTGGCAGCAGCTCCGCCCAGGCGGACAAGGGCCGCATGTCCTTGACCGAGCCCCCGCCCGCCAGCCAGATCAGGGAATAATCGCGCGCCGAGCGCACGCCCAGGATGTCCGCCGGGGCCAGTCCGCGGGTTCCGTGCCCCAGCCGCAGGTAAAGCAGGGGCTCGTAGAGCTGCGCGCGCGCCCGGCTGCGCTCGGTTTCCGTGCCGCCATAGCGGGCCTGCGCGATCAGGTCCGCGCACAGGAACAGGCCCAGCGCCTGCGCCGGCTGCCAGCGCACCGGCGCGCGCGTCGCATCGAAGCCTATGCAGGCGCGCAGGCGGCCTTCATGGAACACAGGCACGCTCAGCACGCTGCGATCCTGCTGGCGCAGCATTTCCGCCTGTACCGACCTTGCCGCGCGCGGCATGCGCGCCACGTCATGGATCATGACGGCGCGCCGCTGGTTCAGGGCGCGATGCAGCCACGCGATCATCGTGACCGGCGCATCCTGGAGATCGCTCACATGGGAGGTGATGCCGGACCGGCACCACTCATGGGTGTTGCGAAAGCGCAGGGCGCGCGCATCGTATTCGAACATCCATGCGCGATCGACCTGCGCCAGCGTTCCCAGCGCCTGCAGGGCCAGGAAGATGGCCTCGTCCTGGGGCCGGCTCATCAGTGCCAGGGCAACCTGGTGGACCCAGGCCCCCAGCGCCGGAGCCGGCGCGCACTGGTCGCGCTCCAGGGTCTCGAACGGCGCGTCGCTGTCCATGCTGTCCATGGCTGGCCTCTTGCGGCGCTATTTGCGGATGGCGTCCACGCACGCCTGCAACACCGGGCGCACGGCCTTCACGAACGCCTGGAAAGGCGCGCCCGTGCTGGTTTCCGGACCGCGCCAGTTGTAGGTGAAGCAGAACGTGACCGGCACCCGGTCGACGATCATCTGGCCGGGAAAGCTGATGGTGTGGAAGTCCAGCCAGTCGATGCTGCCTCCCTTGCCATACGCGATGATGTCCGCCGGCACCACCAGCGAGATCGCGTCGGCCATCGCCAGTATCCGCTTGTATTCCGTCAGGGTCGCCGGCTGGGTGAAGAACTTGCCCGACAGCGATTGCCGGTACCACGCCACCAGCTCGGTGGCCGTGCTGAGCATCGACTGCCTGTCGTTGATCGCCTGCCGCGCGTTCGGCAGCGAAGGCTGCGCCAGCTCCGCCATCAAGGCCTCCCAGCCCAGGTCCACGCCGTCGGGCGCCCCGGCCAGGTACGAGAACAGGCGGCGCGTCGAATCCGGGATCCGCGTATGCGTCAGCCCCGCCCGGGCGATCAGTTGCCGCACCCGGTCCGCCCCCACCGCGGCATAGGCCATGTCGGTGGCGGTGTTGTCGCTGTGGGCGATCATCGCCTCCAGCGCGTACTTGGCGGGCAGCGTGCCGTTCAGGTCGACGAATACAGGGCTGCCGGGCGAGCGGACCCCGTCGTCGATGGTCTGCGGCATGTTCCCGGAAATGCCGTTGTACGACGTTTCCGCATCGATCACGAACTGGCCCAGGATGAAGGTCTTGATCGCGCTGCCGATGAACAGTTGCCGGTCGGGGTTGTAGCTTGCGCTCCAGGAAGCATTGGGAACGTCGGCCCGCACCAGGCAGTGCGTGCCTTCGGGCGCCAGCGCGCCGAAATCGGCCACCGCCTTGAGAACCGCGTCGCTGGCATTGCCCTCGGCGGCCTGGGCATCGCCCCCGCACGCGGCCACGGCCTGCACGGCCAGCGCCGACGCGGTGAACTTGAAAAGCCTGCGGCGCTGCAGATCGGCCGGGTCGATGGGGAATTGCATGGTCGGGGACACTCCGCTGGTTGACGCCCGCTCACGCGCGGCCCGCCACCCCGGCAGCCGTCATGCGGAGCACGCATGGACGTCGCGGATGTTGGAAGTCGGTGTGGGAATTGTCAATCAGGAACGATCAATCGACGTTATTCGCCGACGAATCGACATACGCCCCCGCTGTCAGCCCGCGCCAGCGAAGGCTGGCGCCGGCTGCCGCGACTCATCGCCGCATCGAGCCTCCCGACGACGCGCCGTTGTCAGGCGAAGGAACCGGCTTGCCCGACGCGCCCGAGGACGGTCCCATGTCGGTCCGGGATTCCCGGTCGTTGCCGCCCGGCCGGGTGCGGTCGCCCGAAGGCTGAGCCGCATCCGGGCCGCTGCGGCCGGCGGGCAAGGGCTTGCCCGAGGCCCCGCTGGAGGGCCCCATGTCGCTGCGGCTTCCGTGCTCGACGGGCCCGGTCCGCTTGGTGGATTCGGGCTGCGGGCTGTTCTTCCCCTGGTCCGCGGGCAGGGGCTTGCCGGACGAGCCGGTCGACGGCCCCATGTCGGTCCTGGCATCCTGGCTCGTCCGGTCGGGCGAACTCGTCTGCGCGATGGCGAACGGCGTGGCAGCCGCCAGCAGGACGGCGAGCAGCGTGTTGCGAGTGGTACTCGAGCATTTCATGGCGTCACCTCTTTGGTTTTGGATATGAACCCGGGCTGCCGCAAAACGCGTACCCGGCTTCGCGAGGCGGCGAATGCCATGTCGAACGCCCAAACAAAAAGGGCTAGTGGCTGCTGGCGCACTAACCCTTGGAATTCCTTGGCGGAGCGGACGGGGCTCGAACCCGCGACCCCCGGCGTGACAGGCCGGTATTCTAACCAACTGAACTACCGCTCCGCAGCGGCGTTTCTACTGCTGCCAACCTGTGGCGGTTGGCGTCCCCTAGGGGATTCGAACCCCTGTACTCACCGTGAAAGGGTGATGTCCTAGGCCTCTAGACGAAGGGGACCTGGAACTGCTGTTTCGTGGTGGAGGTAAGCGGGATCGAACCGCTGACCTCTTGCATGCCATGCAAGCGCTCTCCCAGCTGAGCTATACCCCCACGGTTACTGCCATTCAGTTACCGCCATCCATCTGGGTGGATGCCCGCAGAAACGTTTTTCAAGCGGGATCTGGATTATAGCCATATTTCAGCTTGCAAGTCCACGCAGGACCCGCCTGAGACACAGGCGGAGCAGAAAAGCAAAAGCCCTGCTAAACACGGGATTTAGCAGGGCTTTCTGATTCTTGGCGGAGCGGACGGGACTCGAACCCGCGACCCCCGGCGTGACAGGCCGGTATTCTAACCAACTGAACTACCGCTCCGCAGCGGCATATTTTTACTGCTGCCAACCTGTTCGGTTGGCGTCCCCTAGGGGATTCGAACCCCTGTACTCACCGTGAAAGGGTGATGTCCTAGGCCTCTAGACGAAGGGGACCCGGAACTACAGTACTGCTTCTTCCCGGACTGGTGGAGGTAAGCGGGATCGAACCGCTGACCTCTTGCATGCCATGCAAGCGCTCTCCCAGCTGAGCTATACCCCCGTCCTGCGAAGAAGCGAGATTATGCACGGTTTTTAAACCGTGTGCAAGCGGGCCAGCACTTTCTCGCGGCCAAGCAATGACAGGACCGCATCGATGGCCGGCGTCTGCGCCCGTCCCGTCACGGCTACCCGCAGCGGTATCCCGAGCGCCGGCATCTTGACGCCATGCTTGGCCAGGGTGGCCTTCATCAGCGCCGCGATCTGTTCCCGGGTCCATTCGATCGAGCCGGCCTCTTGCGCGAAATCGCGCAGGATCGCGCGCGCGGCATCGGTCAGGTGCTGCGCGACCAGGTCCGGCGGCGTGGCCGCGGCATCGAATTCGCCGCAGAACAACATGGCGTCGTCGGCCAGTTGCTCGAGCGTTTCGGCGCGTTCCTTGAGCAGCGCCATGATGGCCGGCAGGTCCACGCCGTCGACCGCCCCGCCCCGCTTGGCGATGCGCGGCGCGACGCGCGCGGCCAGGTCGGCGTCGGCGCTCTGCTTGATGTAGTGGGCGTTGACCCAGTTGAGCTTCTTGGGATCCCACTGCGCCGCGGACTTCGACAGGCTGCGGGTATCGAACCACTCGACCAGTTGTTCGCGCGTGAAGATCTCGTCGTCGCCGTGGCTCCAGCCCAGGCGCGCGAGGTAGTTGATCATGGCTTCCGGCAGATAGCCCTGGTCGTCGTACTGCATGACGCTGACCGCGCCATGGCGCTTGGACAGTTTCTCGCCGTCCGGTCCCAGGATCATGGGCACGTGGCCGTATTCCGGCAGCGTGGCGCCCAGGGCCTTCAGGATGTTGACCTGGCGCGGCGTGTTGTTGACGTGGTCGTCGCCGCGGATGACGTGGGTGATGCCCATGTCCCAGTCGTCCACCACCACGCAGAAGTTGTAGGTGGGCGTGCCATCGGGCCGGGCGATGATGAGGTCGTCCAGTTCGGCGTTGGCGATGGTGATCGGGCCCTTGACCAGGTCGTTCCAGGTGACGTCGCCGTCCAGCGGATTGCGGAAGCGCACCACGGGCTTGCGGTCCTCGGGCACCGGCGGCAGGGTCTTGCCCGGCTCGGGCCGCCACGTGCCGTCGTAGCGCGGCTTGCGGCCTTCGGCCCGGGCGCGCTCGCGCATGGCTTCGAGTTCGTCGGGCGAACAGTAGCAGTAATAGGCCGACCCGGCGGCCAGCATGCCCGCCAGCACCTCGCGATAGCGGTCCATGCGCTGCATCTGGTAGAACGGGCCTTCATCGTGATCGAGCGCCAGCCACGCCATGCCGTCCAGGATGGCTTGCACCGCTTCGGGGGTGGAACGCTCCAGGTCGGTATCCTCGATCCGCAGCACGAAGGTGCCGCCGTGGTGACGCGCGAACGCCCACGAGAACAGCGCCGTGCGTGCGCCGCCCAGGTGCAGGAAGCCCGTGGGCGACGGTGCGAAGCGGGTACGGACCGCGGGGTTGCGGCCGGACGACGAGGAATCGGTGCTCATAGGAAAACGGCTCTCGTGCAGGAGTGAATACTGGGCGCGCGAAGCGCGCCAGGGTCGGCTGACCGGGGTAGTATTGTATTGCAGCAAATCCGTGCGGCCCCGGGCCGCCACGCGCCTGCGCGTCCTCATCCAGAAAGGAGGGCCATGTCCCGGCACGCCCTGTCCCCGCTGTTCGATCCCCACTCGCTGATCGCCATCAGCGACCGGCCGCTGCCGATGATGGCCTCCCTGCCCGCCGCGCTGCGCGCCCGCACCACCGAGCTGCGGCTGGACGAGCGGCGCACCTGCGTCCTGCCCGCCGGGCTGGCCCAGGCGGCCGAGCGGCCCGACCTGGCGGTGGTGTCCGTTCCCCGCGACGCGCTGCGGACCACGCTGGAGACGCTGGCGCCGGCCCGGCCGCGAGCGGTGGCGGTGCTCACCCACGAGCCATCGCTCGAGGACAACGATTTCTGCCGTGCCTGGGCCGCGGCCCACGATTGCATACTGCTGGGGCCGCACAGCTTCGGGCTGCAACGGCCGCACGCCGGCCTCAACGCCAGCGTGCACCCCTCGCTGGGGCGCTCGGGCCGCGTCGCCCTGGTCACGCAATCGCGCTCCATCATGGCGGTCGTGATGGATTGGGCCGATGACAACCGGACCGGCTTCTCGACCGTCGTTTCCCTGGGCAGCGAAGCGGCGCTGGACGTGCCCCGCGTGCTGGATTTCCTGGTGGCCGACGCGCGCACCGACAGCATCGCGCTCTACCTGGAGGACGTGCGCGATGCCCGCGAATTCATGAGTGCGATCCGCGCCGCCGCCAGCGTCAAGCCGGTGGTGGTGCTCAAGGCCGGGCACGGCGGCCGAGAGCGCACTAGCGTGCGGCCCCTGGCCGCCGACGAGTCGGCCTCCGCCGCGCCGCCTCCGGTCCCGTCCGACATGGTCTTCGATGCCGCACTGCGGCGCGCTGGCGCGGTGCGCGTCCGCTATTTCGTGCAACTGTTCTCGGCGGTGAAGGCGCTGGGCTTCGCCAAGCTGCCCAGCGGCCGGCGCATCGCCGTGCTGGCCAACGGCAGCGGTCCGGCGCAGCTGGCACTCGACCAGTTGGGGCCGGGCCGGCCGGTCATGCGCGCCGAACTGGGCGAAGACACGCGCAGGCAACTGGCTGCCACGCTCAGCGCCAATGCCTGGACCGACAATCCGGTGGTCGAGTTCTCGGCCCCCGATCCCCAGGCCTGCGCGCAGGCCGTGCAGGCCATCGTCGCCGACGCCGGCGTGGACGGCGTGCTGGCCGTGCTGTCGCCCGATCCCGAGGCCGACATGCGCGCGGTGGCGCAGGCCCTGGCCGCCACCGCGCCCAAGGCCTCGAAGCCGGTCATCACCTGCTTCATGGGCGATGCCGCCATGCGGCCGCTGCGCCGCATCCTGGACGACGCCGGCTCGCCCTCGTTCCGCACGCCCGAAGCGGCGGTGGACGCCTTCGGCAACCTGGCCACCTATCACTACAACCAGCAATTGCTGCTGCAGACCCCGCCCCCCGAGCCGCCCGGCCAGGAGCCCGATCTGGCCGGCGCGCGCATCCTGCTCGACGGCGCGCGGCGCGAGGGCCGGCTGACACTGACCGAACCCGAGAGCAAGGCGCTGCTGGCGGCCTTCCACATCCCGGTGGTCCAGGTCCTGCTTGCCCGCACCCCCGCCGAGGCGGTGATCGCCGCGCAGCAGATCGGTTTTCCCGTGGCCATCAAGATCGACTCGCCCGACGTGGTGCGCAAATCGGCGGTCCGGGGCGTGCACCTGGACATCCGCAACAGCACCGAACTCGTCACCGCCTACCAGCGCATGCTGGCGAATGCCCACGCCGCCGCGCCGCAGGCCTACATCGAAGGCATCACGGTGGAGGCCATGGCCGGCCCGCCCGGCTCGGCCAAGGTCTCCATGGGCGTGGCCCGCGACGCGCTGTTCGGACCGGTGATCCGTTTCGGATTCGCGCGCTCGCGCAGCGAAAGCCCCTCCAACCGCAGCCTGGAACTGCCGCCGCTCAACGGCTTCCTGGCGCGCCGCCTGATGGAGCGTTCGCCGGTCTGGCGCTACGCGTTGGCGGGCCAGCTATCGCCGCGCGCACTTGACGCGCTGGAGGACGTGCTGGTCCGCATTTCCGAGATCGTCTGCGCGCTGCCCGATATCGAGACCATAGACATCGACCCGGTCATGATCGACGGCGACCGGGTCGTCGCGGCCGACACCCGCATCACGCTCACGCGCGAGACCGCGGGCGACGCCGACGCGGGCCTGGGCGGCTACGCCCACATGGCCATCCACCCCTACCCCGCCCGCCTGGTCAGGCACCTGCAATTCAAGGACGGCTCGCCCTACACCATCCGCCCCATCCGGCCCGAGGACGCGGCACCGCTGCAGGACTTCACCCGCCAGCTGTCCGAACACACGCGCTACATGCGCTTCATCTCGTTCATGCGCGAGCTCTCGCCGCGGACACTGGCGCGCTACACCCAGGTCGACTACCACCGGGAACTGGCCCTGGTGGCCACGGTCTGGGAAGCCGACCCCGACCACCCCGGCGAACTGCGCGAGGCCATCATCGGCGTGGCGCGCTATCTGCTGAACGCCGACGGCGAAAGCGCCGAATACGCGCTGGTCATCGGCGACGCGTGGCAACGGCGCGGACTGGGCATCCAGCTCATGACGACGCTGGTGGACGCGGCGCGCAGGCAAGGATTGGCCGTCATCGAAGGCTTGGTACTGGGCAACAACCGGCCGATGCTGACGCTGATGGGCCGGCTGGGGTTCCACGTCGACGTGGACCCTGACGACTTCAGCATGCGGCGGGTGTGGCTGCGCCTGAAAGGCGACGGCGCCCCGGCGGGCGACGGTCCGGCGCGCTAGCGCGGACGGGGGCTTTCCTTCCTGGCCAGGCCGGCGACGAAACCCAGCGCGGCCAGGGCAACCAGCGCGGATACGGCAAATCCGGACACCGCACCGTGCGCCAGCAAGCCCGCGCCCAGCGCGGTCCCCAGGGCGATGCCCAGGTAGATGCAGGAGGCGTTCAGCGCGACCACCAGCGGCGCCTCCTGCGGCGCGGCGTTGGTCAGGCGCAGTTGCTGCGGCGGTGTCTGGCCCCAGCTGCTCATGCCCCAGACCAGCACGAGCAGCCCCACGGCCACCTCGTGGCCGGCGCCCGCCACGGCCAGCCACGCCATGATTGCGAATGACGCCGCCATGGCCACGTACGCGGTGACCGACACCGGCGTGGGCCCCCAGCGATCGGTCCCGTAACCGGCAAGCAGGTTGCCCAGCACCGCCCCGACGCCGTAGCAGAGCAGCATCGCGCCGATGTGTCCGTCGGCGATCCCCAGGGCCTGCAAGGCGGGCACGCTGTAGGCATACACGATGTAGCAGGCCGTCATGCCCACCACCGTGAGCGGCAGCACCCAGGCCACCGCCGGCCGGCGCAGCACCGCCAGGCGCGCGCGCAGCGACGAACGCGCCTGCCCTGGCAGAGCGGGCATGATCAGCGCCACGCCCACGCAGGCCAACGCCGCCAGCGCGGCCACCATGCCCAGCGCCGTGCGCCAGCCGAACCACTGGCTGACCAGATTGCCCAGCGGCACGCCCAGTGCCGTCGCCACCGTCAACCCGCCCGTGACCAGCGAAAACGCCCGCGCCCGCAGCTCAGGCCGCACCAGCGCCCCACCCGCCGCCGTGGCCGTCGGCGTATAGGCCGCCGCCCCCACCGCCGCCAACGCTCGGCTTGCCAGCAGCGTCCAGATGTCCGGTGCCAGCGCCGAAAGCAGATTGGCCAACGCCAGCACCGCCAGCGCCCCCACCAGCACCCGATTGCGCGACCACGGTGCCGTGACCGTCGCCAGCACCGGCGCCAACAACGCATACGTTCCCGCAAACACCGTGACCGACAGCCCCGTCATGGAATTCGATGCCTGCAACGACTGCGCGATCGAAGGCAGGAACCCCGACACGATGAACGCATCCGTCCCCACCGCGAACGTCCCCAGCGCAAGAATGGCAACCGATCCCAACCCCTGCCCCGGCAAGGCACTGACAGACGAAGAAGCGCTACGCGTCATGATGAAGAACTCGGCAAGAAGCGAGGCCATGCCTCTATTCTGGATATCTTATATCCAGATTAAAAACAAAACAAACCCCAACCGCAGCCAGCGAAGCACAGATGCC
Source organism: Pigmentiphaga sp. GD03639 (assembly GCF_029845405.1). Classification (NCBI taxonomy): domain Bacteria; kingdom Pseudomonadati; phylum Pseudomonadota; class Betaproteobacteria; order Burkholderiales; family Alcaligenaceae; genus Pigmentiphaga; species Pigmentiphaga sp. GD03639. Next base: position 28,871 of record NZ_JAOCLR010000009.1, on the reverse strand, counting down.
ACAACCCAAGAAACAGGTACTAGACCCAGGATGCGGTGGATCCGGCTCCGCCGGTCCACCCGCATCGCCCCCTGGGGGGCGCGCGAAGCGCGTAGGGGGGGGACCTACCTCAAGCTGAAGTCCACCCCCGTCTGCTTCGCGCCCTCGGCGGGCTTGGCCTCGATCTTGGGCGCGACCACGAAGGCCCGCTCGCCCAGCTTGGCCTCGCGCAGCACGGCCATCACGGCCTGCGCGCGCCGCACGGCCAGTTCGCGCAACTGGTCCGGCCCCACGTTGACGCTGGCTGCCAGCAGCGCCTCCATATCGGGACCGGGCAAGGACTTGGCAAGGCCGATCACGTTGCGCGGCTTGTCGATCTTGGCGGCCTTGTAGGCGCTTTCCAGGTAGCGGGCCCGCTGCGCGGCATCCAGCGGCGGCAGGTCCTTCCCGTCGGCGTCGTCCCCCTTCTTGCGCAGGTCTTCCCGCTGCTGGACGCGGATCAGGGCGTCGACGCCGGCCTTGCGCAGGCCCTCGGTGTCCACGGACGGGTTGGCCCGGCCGGCCACGTCCAGCTTCAACGCCGGACGGTCGTTCAAGGCCTTGACCAGCGTTTCGACGCGTTTGCGCGCATCGTCGTCGAGCACGGCGCGGCCCGGCGCGAAATCGATGTGGGACAGCTCCTCGCCCGAGCCGAAGGCCGAGGCCAGCAGCGAGAACGGCGCCGTCACCGCCCGCACGATCAGGTTGACCAGCGCGCGGAAGATGATGCCGCCCACCGAAAACTGCGGGTCGTCCAGCGATCCGGAGATGGGCAGTTCGATGTCGATTTCGCCCCGGCTGTTCTTGAGCAGCGATACCGCCAGCAGCACCGGCAGCTTCAGGGCATCGGGGCTGTCGACGCGTTCGCCGAAGGTGAGCTGGTCGAGGAAGATCTTGTTGCTGGCCTGGAGCTTGCCGTCCTGGATCAGGTAGTGCACGTCCATCGACAGCTTGCCGCGTTCGATGGCATAGCCGGCGTACTTGGCGGCATAGGGAGTCAGCGCCGGCAGTTCCACGCCCTTGGCGCTGGCATGGATGTCCGTGTACAGCCGCGGACCGAAGGGGTGGAGCTTGCCCGTGATGTCCACCGGCGCGTCGCCGTCCACCTTGGCCGTCACCTGCACGTCGGCCGGCTGGCTGTCGGCCGAGGATACGGCCGAGATGCTGCCGGCGATGTCGGTCAGGTTGGCGCGGTAATTGGGCTTGACGAAGTTGTCGGTGAAATTGATGTGGCCTCGCGCCAGCTGCACGGCGCCCACCCGGATGTCGCGCGGCATTCCGCCCGCCTCGGGGGCTGCCGCGCCTGTTTCCTTGGCGCCCTGCACCCGCCGTTCCGATGCCGCCGGCTCGCCGGCCTTCGTTGCCGGCCCGGCCGGCTTCTCGTCGGTGATGGAACCGGCCTGTTCGCCCGGCTGGACGATCAGCTGCGACAGGTTCAACCGCCCCTGCTCGCTCAGGATCACCCGTGCGAAGAAATCTTCCAGCGAGATGTCGCCCAGGTCGGCCTTGAGCGTATCGCCCGCGCTGGCCACGTCCAGCCGCTTGAACGCCAGCCGCTTCCATTTCAGGAAATCCGCCGAGTTGAGCTTGTCGATCAAGTCGAGATTGGTGATCTCGGCGGCGCCGGTCCAGGCCGCGCGCTGCGGCTGCCTGCCGGTGGCGGCCGCGAACTCCAGCCTGCCGTTGGCGCCGGCCACGACGCTCTTGACGGTGGCGTTGAGCCGCTCCGCCAGGTAGGGGGCGAGCGCGGTCAGGTCCAGCCGGTCGGCGCGCACCTGGGCCTTGACCGAAAGCGGCTCGGGCACGACCGTGCCCTTGATGTCGGCGGTGCCGCGACCCTGGACGGACGAGCGCAGCGAGAAATCGACGGGCGCCCGCAGGTCCGACCCGAGGTTGCGCGCCTCCATCTGCAAGCCGTCCAGCCTCAGCGCCACGCGGGGCGACACGGACTCGTCGGTCAGCCTGAGTGAGCTCTTGGCGACCGACAGTGTGCCCGCGCTCACCTTCCACGCGGCCTGGCCATGGCCAGCGGGGGCCGGGGTCGGCTTGCCGGCGGGTCGGGTCCGGGGCGCGGCCGGAATGGCGATATCCGCCCAGCTCACGGCCGACGAGGCCGAGCGGGTGGCCGCCAATGCCAGGCCGTCGATGGCGATGCGTTCGATCCGTGCCGTACGCCCCGTCAGGTCGCCAGCCAGCCCGCCCACCTCCAGCGACTCCAGTTTCAGGCTGGATGCCTTGTCCGAGACCGGTGCCGCGGCCAGCTTGCGCAGCGCGACGCTGCCATCGCTCCAGCGCACCGCCAGGGATTCGCCCTGCTCCACGTGCAGCCTGGCTGCCGCGCCCAGCGAGCCATCGTCGATGCGCAGCGCCAGGTACGGCTTCCACAGCGGCGCCAGCGCAGGCAGCGCCAGCGAATCCAGCTTGAGGTCGAGGTCCGCCGACAAAGGCTGGAGGCGGACCGGGCCGCTGACGTCCAGGCGGCCCGCCTCGCCCACGCGCGCGGCCACGGTCAAGGGCACGGCCTGGTCCTGCGCCGCGGGCAGGTTCAGATCGCGCAGCTCCGCCGCGAACTCCGAGATGCGGTAATCGAAGCGATCCTGCTCATCGTGCCAGGCGAGTTCGCCGTCCTGCAGCGCCACGGTTCCCACCGACACATGCCAAGCATCGGCCTGTGCGGGCGCGGGCGCGGAAGAAGGCGCCGGGGCCGGGCTGGCGGACGGCGACGGCGCGGCCGGCGCCGCGGGCGCAGGCGCAGCGGGCTGCTGGAAACGGCCGGCCACCTCGGCCAGGTTCACGCGCCCGTCGGCCGAGCGGCTGGCATGGATCGAGGGGCCGGCCAGGACGATGCGCTCGGCCTGGAACCGGCGCGCCAGCGGCTCCAATGCGAACTTCTCGAGCGCCAGGCTCTTGAACGCCAGCAGCGCGGCATCGCCCTGGTCGCGCACGTCCACCTCGCGCACCGTGGCATTGCCTTCCAGGCGGACCTTGGGCGCCGCCGAGCCGCCTTCCTCGAACACCAGCTGGGCATCACTGTCGAGCCGGGCGTGCTTGAGCACCACCGGCATCGCGCCCGGCACGGCATCGGCCAGCGCATCCAGCCCCAGGTCGTCGATCTTGAGATGCAGCGAGGACGTACGCGGCGTATCGAAGGGCCGCGCGGTGCCCTCCAGGTTGAGCGGACTGCCGTTGACCAGCGCCGACAGCCTGGGTTGCACGTCGATGTCGGTGGCATAGGCCAGCGTGGACAGGAAGGGAATGCCCACCTGCAGGTCGCGCACGGTGTGCTGGCGGCCCGTGACCTTGTCGTCGACAGTGATCTCGCCGCCGTCCAGCTTGACGTTGTTCAGCGAAAACCGGGGCGGCGGCCCGTCTTCCGAGGGCTTGGCGGCCAGGCGGTCGAGCATGTCGCTGATGTTGAAGCGTTGCGGCCCCTCGCGGACCAGCGAGACGCGCGGCGCGGTGATCGTCAGCCCGTCCACCACCGGCGCGAGCCGGAACAGTGACGAAACCGAGGCATTGACCTCGACCTGCTCCACCGAGAAATCCGGATGGGTGCCCGCCTGGTCGAGAATGGCGAAGTCATGGACGCGCAGGCGCAGCTTGAAAGGATTGAACGACACTTCGCCCACGCGTGCCGTACGCCCCAGGACCTCCGGCACCTGGGCCAGCGCCACGCTGCGGACCAGCCGGGGAATGCCCCAGGCGGTCAGGGCCAGGAACAGCAGCCACAGGACCAGCAGGGCAATGAGAATACGAACCAGCGGCTTGCGCCGCCGCCTGATGCCGTCGACCGTCCCCCCCAGCGTGAAAGCCACGTCGCGATCCGGTCAGAGGGAATTGCTGGCCGACATGAACAGCTTGGTCGATCGCGCTCCGCTGCGGCAGAAGGCCAGGACCGGCCCCGGCAGGGTCTTGAGCAGGGAAGCGAAGGTGGAAACGTCGCCGGGCTGGATGTTCGCGCCGTTGACCGGCTGGTGGACGTAGTTCAACCCCGCCGCCTGCGCCGCGGCCTGCATCTGCTCGCTGGAGGGCTGGGCCGGCCCGCCTTCGAAATCGGGCCGGTTGTTGATGACGCTCTTGAAACCGGCCGCCGCGACGGCGGCCATGTCTTCCGGGGCCAGTTGGGGGGCCACGGCGAAGTTTTCGGTAAGGGAAGTGAATGCGGACATGCGAGTCTCCGGAAGGATCCCCCCGCGCGCCGCGCGCGCTCCGGAAGCGCCTTGCGGGCCGCGCGTTGCGGGGGATCGATAAGGGGTAATCCTAACTCGGAGACGTCCGCCAGACAAACGAAACGCGCAGAATACGTCGAGGTTCCGCGCCGCCCGCGGGGCGGCGCGGACGGCCTCACGAAGAGCCGGCCTTGCCCTGGATCTCGATGACGACCCGGCGGTTCGGCGCCAGGCAGGCGATCAGCTCGCTGCGGTTGCGCTGGTCGCACTGCACCACCGGCTCGCGCGAGCCCCGGCCGTCCGAACTGATCAGGTTGGACGGCACGCCGGAATTGACCAGGTAGGTCACCACCGTGGCGGCCCGCTGCCGGGACAGCCTGTCGTTGTAGCTGGCGCTGCCCAGCCGGTCGGCATGGCCGATCACCCGTACCCGTTCGACGTCCACGCTGCGCAGTTCCTTGCCGATCTCGTCCAGGCGGCGGCGCCCTTCGGGCGAGATGCTGGCCAGATCGGACCGGTCGAAGGCGAACAGCGCGTCGGCGCCCAGCGTGATCTGCCTGGGGGGCGGCTTGACCGGCGCGGGCGCGGGCGGAGGCGGCGGAGGCGGCGGAGCGGCCGCCGGGCGCGGGAACACGAAATCCGCGCACTCGCGCCGGTTCCAATTGCCGGCCTCGGTCTGCATGTCCTTGTTGAAGCGCAACTGGTACTGGCAGGTGATGAACTCGTTGCCGTTGCCGGTACGGAAATTGAAGATGTAGTTCCAGGTGCGCACGCCGAACACGCCCTCGCTGAAGTGCGGCGGGCCGAGCAGGTCGTAGACCTGGGGCTTGGTCATGCCCGGGATCATCTGCCTGAGATTGTCCAGGTTGACGAAGGTGCCTTCCTTGAGCGAGGCAGACTCGCGGGCCGGAAACTCCACCGCGGGCGGGCTGGCCCCGTTCGCCGCGGCCGGCGCGGACGGCGACGCCGGGGCCTTCGAACTGCGGAACATCGAGCAGCCGCTCATCACGGCCACCGAAGCCACGCATGCGGTCAGCAGCGCGAGGCGCCTGCCGGCCAGGCCGGCGCGGCGGGCATGGGGGTTCTTTTCTTGCATCCTGGCCTCCGATGATTCGTTCATGCGCGCTACCACTGGTAACCCGCGCCGATGACGGCACCCACCTTGCCCTGGGAATTGACGTTGCCGGCGATCTTGTAGACCCAGCGGCCATTCTCCGAGATGGTGGACAGCCCCACGGCGATGGCGGACTGGCCGAGATAATGGCTGGCGGCCGCCGAGGCCATGCTGCGCCCCGGGGTATACGCCTGGGGCAGGCCCGCCACCGCCATGGCCGAGGCCGCGCCGGCATTGGCGTTGCGCTCGACCCTGCGCAGGTCGTCGCGCACGCTGCTGATGCTGCTCGTGAAGTCCGACGTGGCGCTGCGCAACTGCCGCAGGTTGACGGCGTCCGTGTCGGCGGTGCCGTCGCCCACGTTGGCGATCTGCCGCTCCTGGCCCGCCGCGCCCACCGACACCACGTTGGGCCGGTCCGCCACCGAGTTCGTGCCCAGGGCGACGCTGTTGGCGCCGCTGGCCTGCGCGCCGGTGCCCAGCGCCATGCTGTTGGCCACCGTGGCCTGGGCGTTGTTGCCCAGCGCGACGGTATTGCTTTGCGTGGCGTTGGCCTGGTTGCCGATCGCCACCGAGTTGGTGGCCGCCGCGCCCGTCTGCGCGCCATTGCCCATGGCCATGCTGCCGCTGCCCTCGGCCTTGGCGCCGGTACCGAAGGCGGAGGCATTGGCTCCCGAGGCAAGGGCGGAGTTGCCCACCACCGTCGAATTGACCCCAAGCGCCTGGGCGGAGTTGCCGACCGCGGTCGAGTTCTCGCCCTTGGCGATCGACGCGTTGCCCAGCGCCGTCGCCGCGGCGCCCTCGGCCATCGCGCCGGCACCGCCCGCCACCGAGTCCTTGCCCGTGGGCTTGGGTTTGGCGCGGGCAAGCGAGTTCTCGATCTGGAACATGCCGTCCTTGCCTTCCTGGATGTTGGTGATGTCTCCCGACACCTCCTTCAACTGGGCGTAGTTGACGGCATCCGTGTCCTGCGTGCCGCGCGCGACATTGGTGATCTGGCGTTCCTTGCCGGCGGCGCCTACCGATACGGTGTTGTCGCGATCGGCGACCGAGCCGGCGCCGAGCGCCACGCTGTTCTTGGCCGACGCATCGGCATTGGCGCCGATCGCGGTCGAGCTCTCGCCCGTCGCCTTGGATCCGGTCCCCATGGCCGTCGAGTTCGCGCCGCTGGCCGTCGCGCCCGAGCCCATCGCCGTCGCCTGGGCGCCCGTGGCGGTCGCTCCGGAGCCCACCGCCGTCGAGGCCGTGCCCGAAGCGGCGGACGCCCCGCCGACGGCCACGCTGTTGTCGGCGGAAGTCGTGGCGCCATTGCCCATCGCGACGCTGTTGGCACCGCCCGACACGGCCGCCGGACCGGCTGCGACACTGTTGGTGCCGGTGGCCTGCGCCCCGGCCAGCGTGGAATTGGCCTTGAAGTACTTGGTGTCCGAATCGATGTCGTTGATGCGCTTGTACAGGCTGAGGTTGCTCATGATGTTGGTCTCATCCTGAGTCCAGCCCCACAGCTGCGAACCATTGATCGCGTCCGTGCTGGAGGACGTCACCGCGCCCCGGCCCACGTTCGAGATCACCGTCGACGTACCCCCGGCGTTCAGGGTGATCTTCGACTTGGTGTCGTCGTCGTACTTCACCGCCAGCTTGTCCATTTCGCCGATGCGGCCGTCCACGGCCTTCAGCTGCGCGATGTTGGCGGCATCGGTATCGGCGCTGCCCGCCGACACGTTGGTGATGCGGCGCGTCGCACCGGCGCTGCCCACCGACACTTCGCCCGCCGACGACTGGCGCGCGGTCAGCGCATACGCGACGTAGTCGCTCTGCGCGCCCACGGTCGTGGTCGAACCCGCGCCCAGGGCCACGCTGTTGGCCATGCTGGCATTGGCGCCGTTGCCCAGCGCCACGGCGTTGGCGGCCGACGCCACCGACGCGCCCCCCGCCGCCACGCTGTCCGTGCCGCTGGCCGAGGCCGCCGCCAGGGTCGAATTGGCCTTGAAGTACTTGGTGCCGTTGTTGTCGATGTTGGTGACGCGGTTGTTCACGTTGGTGACGTTGGTGTTGGTCTCGTTCAACTGCGAGCCGTTCACCGCGTCGGTGCTGGTGGCGCTGACTTCGCCGGCCTTGACGTTGGTCACCACCGTGCCGCCCGCTCCGGCCAGCGTCACCTTGCCACGCGTGGCATCGTCGTACTTGACCGAATTGGCGTCGATGCCGTCGATCTGGTCGGCCACCGCCTTGAGCTGGCGCACGTTGACGGCATCGGTATCCGCCGTGCCGCCCGCGACGTTGATGATCTGGCGCTCGTTGCCCGCGGAGCCCACGGACACCGCGCCGCGCACCGGCACCGCGACGTTCGAGAACACTTCCCTGCCGCCGCCCTCGCGGTCGGAAACGGACTGGAAGCCCAGCGCGACGCCGCCCGCCACGGTCGACGATGCGCTGGCACCGACGATGGTCTGGCCATTGGCATTGCCGTAGGTGCTGTCGCCGATCAGGACCGAGTGGCCCTTGCGCGCCGCGTAGTTGGTGTCGGGCACGCCCGGCATGTTGGGATCGGTGAAGATCGTCCCGGCATCCTCGTTGGGCAGGATGTGCTTGGCGTTGGTGCCGATCACGACTTCCTGCGAACCGTTGGCCGAAGCGCCGTCGCCGATCAGCACCTGGTTGTTCTGCGCCGCGGGAATGTCCCAGCAGGTGGCGCCAGCCAGGCCCAGGACGTTCAGGCAGTTGTTCCTGTCCACCCAGGACGGCGGCTGCGTGCCCGGCAGCAGCAGACCGTTGTTGTAGGTCAGGCCGGAATTGATGTTGGTGATGTAGTTGCCCGAGGTCACGCCGCCCAGCAGCGTGAGCTTCTGCTCCGGCAGCGGGCCCCCCAGCGTGCCTTGCAGCGTACCCGTCACCGGTGCCAGGTCCAGGATGGGGATGCCCAGCACGTTGACCACGCTGAAGCGCGCGTTGATGTTTTCGCGGTTCACGCTCAGCGCGCCGGAACGCATCCACGCTTCCTTCTGGCCGAACAGGCTCATCGTCAATGGCTGCAGGCCCTGCCCGACGCCGCCCAGCAGGCCGGCCGTGCCGATCACCAGGCCGGTGGGCGCGGGCGGATTGAGCGGCGGCGGCTCCGAGCCCGACGAGGCGGCGACCGCCATGGTCTGGCGGTTGGAACTGCTGGGGAAGAGCGACCCTCCCGTGGGCAGGATACCCAGCGTGCCGTTGCCGCTCAGCGGCGACATGGGCGAGGCGGGCACGCTGTTGGACAACGTGGCGACCGATCCCAGCGACGCCGCCGAAGCGACCGCGTCATCGGCGGGCACGGCGGCATTCCGGCTCTTGTCCACCGGCGCGGAAGCCAGCACCTCGGCGAGCTTGGCGGGAACCGACTCGACCGCCTTGCCGGCCTTGCCCGGCAGCGCCGAGCCGACCTTCTTCGTCACCGCGGCCGGCGCGGCGGCGATGGCCTGGACCGCGGCGGGAACCGGGGTGGCGGCCAGCACCTCGCCGACCACGGGCAGCGACGGCACGGCCTCGGCGATGGGTACCTGCTGCAATGCCGAGGCAGGCGGCAGGATGGGCGCGCCGATGCCGGCCAGGGCCGCCGCCGTCTGCGAGACGCCCTGCTGCACGGCCGACGCCACGGGGGCAACGCTGGGCGCCGCATTGGTCGTGGCCTGAAGCAATTGGCTCATCACGCCCACCGCGGCGCCATCGGTCAGCCGCGCGTTCGACAGGCCGGGCACGCCATGCATGCCGTCGGCCGCCGCCGGCGCCGCCCATGCCCCGGCCATCAGCGCCACGGCAAGCGCGCCGGCCTTGCTGGCGCCACCCTTACCCCTGGCACGCGCGGTTTCGGCAACCGCCACCCAACATCCGAGCCGCTGGCTCCACACGGTGCGATAGGTCTTGTTCAATTTCAGCCCCCACGGATAGGTATCCCAACAGAGCCGCGATCCGCCGGATGGCGAATCGACCACTGCTGGAAAACACGTTTGCGGGAGCTTCGAGCAAAAGCTATGCCATCGGCCTGGACGCCTCGCGGCGCAAGCCCGCGCGAACTCCGGAACGAGGGCGCACGATGCGGCGAAAACGTTGAAAACAAACGGGATATCGGCAAACCGAAGATGTTCCTCCGGTGCGATAGTCACACCGATTCCCGGGCCCGCCGCGGGGCGGCGGAGCCAAAACGTTACGTACCATACGCAGGGGCGTTACGTAACGCGCGGGGGACGGGAACGCCCCGCGACGGCCTCGCGCGCCACCTCGATGAAGGCCGCCGCCGCGGCCGAGGGCGAGCGGAAGCGATCTCGGATCAAGGCGATTTCCGAGCGGACCACGGGGTCGCGCAACGGCCTGGCCACCGAGTTGCCGTCGCCGGGGACCAGCGCGCCGTACGGCGGCATGATGGCGGCCCCGAACCCGGCCTCGACCAGGCTGATGACCGTGCTCAACTGGACGACCTCGACGGCGATCCGGGGCTGCAGGTCCAGGCGAGCGAAGCAGCCGTCCAGGAATTGCCGGAAGGAATTCTCCGGGGTCAGCGCCACCAGCGGCGTCTCCGCCAGATCCGTCCATTTCAGCTGGCGGCGGCGCGCCAGCGGATGGACGCGGGGCAGCAGCGCCACCAGCGGCCCTTCCAGCAGGGGCTCGGTCAGGTATTCGTCGCGATCGGCCGGCAGCATGCCTATGCCCAGGTCGATGTCGGCCGAGGCGATGCCCGCGGGAATGGCCTCGGAAGGAATGTCGCGCAGGGTCAGCGCGATGTGGGGATAAGCGCTGCGGAACCGGGCGGCGATGCCCACCAGCAGGCGCGACATCAATAGCGGGGGCGCGGCCACCGTCACGTGGCCGTGCTGGCGCGAGGCCAGCCCCTTGACGTTGCCGACGGCGGCGGAGAGATCGGCCAGCAGGCGCGCCGCCGGCCCGCGGAACTCGCGCCCGGCGTCGGTCAGGCTGACCTGGCGCGTGCTGCGGTCGAACAGGCGGCACTCCAGGCTCTGTTCCAGTTCACGGATCAGGATGCTCAGGCCCGACTGGGAAATATGGATGCGCTGGGCCGCCTTGCTGAAGTTGCCTTCGTTGCACACCGCGACGAAGGCCTCGAGTTGGCGCAGGGAAATCGACATCGTGCGGGCCCGCCGGCAAAGTATTGGAAATCACTATGAATCTATATGAATATTTCAATTTTTACAATTAGTCGACTCTGCTAGATTTGCCGGAACGCTTACCGCAGGAGCCCGCCGGCCGTGTCCCCCACCCTGGTCCTTCACCGAGGCAGGATCATCACCTGCAACGACCGCGGCGACGTCGCCTCGGCCGTCGCGATCCGCGGCCGGCACATCGCCGCCGTGGGCCGTGATGACGACATGCTCGCCCTGGCCGGCCCCGAGACCCGGGTCGTGGACCTGGGCGGCAAGGCGGTGCTGCCAGGGTTGACCGATGGCCACGCTCACATGGACCGCGAGGGCCTGCGGCGCCACCTGCCCAGCCTGGCCGGCGCGCGCACGCGGGACGACGTCCTGGACATCATCGCCGCCGAAGCCGCCAAGGCCCCGCCGGGAACCTGGATCGTGACCCAGCCCATCGGCCAGCCTCCCGAATATCCCGAACCCGACGACGCGCTGGCGAACGGCCCCTACCCCACGCGCCACGACCTGGACCGGGTCAGCCCCGATCATCCCGTCTACATCCGGCCCATCTGGGGGTACTGGCGCAACCGCGCGCCCCTGGTCTCGGTGGCCAACAGCCGCGCCCTGGCGCTGGCCGGCGTGACGCCCGCCACGGTCTCGCCCTCGCCCGACGTCGACATCGAACGCGACGACGCCGGGCGCCCCACCGGCCGGTTCGTCGAGCGCACGCTGGTGCCCATCGTCGAACATACCCTGATGCGCGCCGCTCCCGGCTTCACCGCCGAGCAGCGCGCCAGCGGACTGCGGCACGCGATGGCCGAATACAACCGCTACGGCACCACCGCCGTATTCGAAGGCCACGGCGTGGCCGGCGAAGTCATCGACGCCTACGAAACGGTCCGCGGCCAGGGCGCATCGACCGTGCGGTCCACCCTGGTCCTGAGCCCCTATTGGGGACCTCGTGGCGGCGGGCAGGCGCTGGAGCTGCTGCGCGAATGGCGCACCTGGCTGGCTCGCCGCGGGCGGGGCGACGACATGCTGCGCGTGCAGGGTCTGTACGCCGAGATCGACAAGGATCCGCTGAACAACATGCTGCGGGCCGGCAATCATCCCTGCACCGGCTGGGCCGGCTTCCAGGCGGGAGCGGCGCTGGATGCCGGCGCGCTGGCGCCGCTGCTGGCCGAGGCCGCGCGGGCCGGCATCCGCGTGGCGGGCATCTGGCCCGACCTGCTGCCCCTGTTCGAACAGGCTCACCGCCAGCACCCCATCGACGACCAGCGCTGGGTGCTCGGCCACCAGCCGGTGGTCGACGCCGACACCCTGGCCCGCATACGCGATCTGGGTCTGGTGCTGACCACGCATACCAACCGCCATATCTACAAGGACGGCGACCTGTGGATGCAGCGCCGCGGCGCCGCCGGCCAGGACGACATCGTGCCGCTGCGCCGGCTGCGCGATGCCGGCGTCGCGGTGGCGTTCGGCAGCGACAACCTGCCGGTTTCGCTGTTCGGCCCCATCTGGCACGCGGTCGCGCGCCGCAGCCGCGGCGGCGCATCCGTTGCCCCCGGCCAGGCGCTGGGCCGGCAAGAGGCACTGGACGTCGCCACGCGGGGCGGCGCCTACCTGACATTGGACGAAGACGTCCGAGGCTCGATCGAACCCGGCAAGCTGGCCGACCTGGCGGTATTGAACGCCGATCCGCTGACCTGTGCCGAGGACGATATCCCTACGCTGCATTCCCTGTTGACGGTGGTCGACGGCCACATCGTCGCCCCCACCCCCTGAAGGAGATTCCCATGACATCCGTCCCGTTCCCGGCCCGCCGGCTGGCGGTCGCCAGCCTCGCCGCGGCCTGCGTCCTCGCCTCGACCGCCGCCGTCGCGGCCGATGTCTGGCCCTCGCGCCCCATCCGCGTGGTGGTTCCCTACGCGCCCGGCAACACCGGCGACATCACGCTGCGCTTCGTCCAGTTGCAACTGGAGAAGCAGTTCGGCGTGCGCATCCTGATCGACAACAAGAGCGGAGCTTCCGGCAACATCGGCGCCGACGAGGTGGTGCGCGCCACTCCCGACGGCTACACCTTCCTGCTGGGGGCGACCAACAACTTCGTCACCAACCAGTACCTGTTCAAGGGCATGCGCTTCGATCCGACCAAGGACCTGGTGCCGGTGTCCCTGCTGAGCAACGGCCCTTCCGTGCTGGTGGTCAACGGTTCGTCCGACATCCGCACCCTGTCCGACCTGACCGCCGAAGCAAAGAAGAATCCCGGCAAGCTGAACTTCGGATCACCCGGCAACGGCACCCCGCCCCACCTCGCGGCCGAGCTGTATAGCCAGCTCGCCAACGTGCAATTGACCCACGTTCCCTACCGGGGCTCGCCGCCCGCGGTCCAGGCTCTGCTGGCGGGCGAGATCCAGCTGTATGCGACCGCGCTCAGCTCGGTGGCCGGCCATGTGACCAGCGGCAGGCTGCGCGCCATCGCCGTGGCCGATGGCGCACGCCTGCCCATCCTGCCGTCGGTGCCGACCACGGCCGAGCAAGGCCTGCCGGGACTGGTCACGGGCAACTGGTGGGGGCTGGCCGCGCCGGTGGGCACCGACCCGCAGATCATCGACAAATTCTCGCGCGCGCTGCGCGAGGTATTGAAGGATCCCGCCATCCGCAAGCAGTACACCGACATCGGCGTCACGCCCATAGGCAGCACGCCGGCGGAATTCGCCGCGCGCATCAAGCAGGAGGCGCAGGCGTGGAAGGCCGTGATCGAGAAGGCCAACATCCAGCCCGAATGAGGCGGTTTCCGGCGAGGCGCCTCAGAATTCCGTGTGCAGGCGCACGCCGAACACCTTGGCCGGGCCGCGGTCGCGGTTGTAGCCGGGATGCCGGATGTACTGTGCATCGGCGGTGATCCATAGCCGCTTCAAGGGGCGCCAGCTGTAATAGGCCTCGGCGATCTGCTCGGTACCGTAGTTCAGCGTGCCGTCGCCGAGGAAGGCGCCGGCCCCGCCGCGACGCAGGTATTCGCGATGGGAGGCGCTGAGCGCGTTGATCGCGGCCGCCACGCCCGCGGTGTCGCCCGGCCGCCCCCACGCCGCGCCGTCGAACACCACGCCGCCCGAGACCGATCGATCGATCTCGGTGAAGGCGTAGGTTTCGGTCTTGCCGTCGGCCCAGTTCAGGCGGATGAAGGCGGTGGCGCGATCGGACAGGCCCTGCTCCAGGCTCACCCCCATGCCGAGCTTGGCCCGCTCCTTGCGCACCGCCGCCAGGTCGGGCGTTCCGCCCCGCGCGGCCGCCAGCGCATCGCCGTAGCTTCCCATGTTCGCCTTGTTGCGGAAGGCCAGCACGCGCAGCGTACCGGGCCGGTCCAGCACCGCATACGACTTCTCGAATTCGACCTGGTCCCCGTAGTGGCGTCCCAGCCGCCGGTCCAGCGGCAGGCCGTTGGACTCCCTGGGCTGCATGAACCGGCCGGCGCGCACCGCCCAGCCCTCGTCGATGTATTCCAGCACCGCCCCCCAGGTGTAGCCCCGGGCGTCCGCGGCATAGTCGTAGCTGCCATGCGCCATGAAGGCCCAATTCATGAACTGCGTGCGCGGGTCGTGACTGACCGACACCGCGTCGAACACATCCAGCACCGAGATATTGCCCGCCGTCAGCACGATGCGCCGCTTGTCGACGAAGCCCGCGAGCTGGTTCATGTCCGCGTCGACCGCCTCGCGTCCGCCGCCCAGCCCCCAGGTCTGCCGCAGGAAGGCGCGGGCCCGGTAGAAGGTCATGTCGGAACCCGCGGTCTTGGCCAGCTCGCCGTTGGGCAGGCCACCCAGGCCATGCAGGCCGGAGAACGCGATGCCTTGCGAGCCTTCGCCGTTGAAATGGACCTCGGCCCCTTCCCACAGCCTGGCGCCCAGGTCCACGGTGGCCGTCAGCGAATAACTCGTTGCACGCGATCCCGACAGCGAGTTCTCCCCCTGGTACGGGGATGCGAACGAGGGCTTGCGCTGCCATACATAGGTCGACTGGGCATGGATGGCGAAGGCCTCCGCCTGGACCGGCGACGACTCCTGGGCCATGGCCGGCGTGGCCAGGAAAACGGTCAGCAGGAACCCACACGCCCGCAGCCGGCGGAACACGACCATCATTCTTCTTGTACTCGCGACGCGATCACCCAACGTACAATTATGCCGGCCCTGCGTGACACAGCGGTGACGCGGGGCGCCGAACAACGAGGAGACACCACCCCATGACCCCACCGCCGGCCGACCGTCAGCGCCAACGCCTGATCATCGCCATCACCGGAGCCAGCGGCTCCATCTACGGCCTGCGCCTGCTCGAAGCGCTGCGCGAACTGCCCGATTGGGAAAGCCACCTGGTCGTCTCCGAAGCCGGCGTGCTCAACACCATGCATGAACACGGGCTCGGCCGCAAGGACCTGGCCTCGCTGGCCGACGTGGTCTACCACCCCGGCGACGTCGGCGCCGCCATCGCGAGCGGCTCGTTCCTGACCGCCGGCATGGTCATCGCCCCCACCTCGATGAAGACCCTCGCGGCCGTGGCCCACGCCTACGCCGACAACCTGATCACCCGCGCCGCCGACGTCGTCCTGAAAGAACGCCGCCGCCTGGTCCTCCTGACCCGCGAGGCCCCCCTGAACCTCGCCCACCTGCGCAACATGGTCGCCGTCACCGAAATGGGCGGCGTCGTCTTCCCCCCCGTCCCCGCCTTCTACTCAGGCGCCCAGAGCGTCGACGACATCGTCAACCACACCGTGCTGCGCACCCTGGACCTCTTCGGCATCCACTCCGACCGCCTCAAACGCTGGAAAGGTTTAGGCGGCCGCTAGAAGCCCCCCTACGGCCTTCGGGCGCCCCCTCAAGGGGGCGGCGCTGGCGGACCGGCAAAGCCGGATCCGCGGCGCCCAGGATCAAAGCCAGCATGCGGTGCTCCGCACCGAGAACGACGACACAGACCACGACACGGTGGATCCGGCTCCGCCGGTCCACCGCCGTCGGCCCCCCGGGGGGGCGCGCGTCAGCGCGTAGGGGGGAATCTCAATACGGCAAGCCGACGTAGTTTTCCGCCAAGGCGGTCGAGGCGGCTTGTGAGCCGACCAGGTAGCCCAGCTCGGCATGCTGGATCTTCTGGCCGAAGTCGCCGTTCTCCGGGAACTTGTGCATCAGCGAGGTCATCCACCAGGAGAAGCGGACGGCCTTCCAGACCCGGTCCAGGCACCGTTCGGAATAGGTCTCGATGCCCTGCTGGTCGCCGCCGTAGTGGCGGATGATGGCATCGGACAGGTAGCGTACGTCCGAGACCGCCAGGTTCAGCCCCTTGGCGCCGGTGGGCGGAACGATATGGGCCGCGTCGCCGGCCAGGAACAGCCGGCCGAAGCGCATGGGTTCGGCCACGAAGCTGCGCAGCGGCGCGATGCTTTTCTCGATAGACGGGCCGGTCACCAGCGAGTCGGCCGCCTTCGCATCCAGCCGGCTGCGCAGTTCGTCCCAGAACCGTTCGTCGGACCAGTTCTCGACCTTGTCGTCCAGCGAACACTGCACGTAGTAGCGGCTGCGCGTGTGCGAGCGCATGCTGCACAGCGCGAAGCCGCGCTCGTGGTTCGAGTAGATGAGCTCGTCCGACACCGGCGGCGTCTCGGACAGAATGCCCAGCCAGCCGAAGGGATAGATCTTCTCGTAGGTCTTGATGGCGGAGGCCGGCACGCTGGCGCGGCTCACGCCGTGGAAGCCGTCGCAGCCGGCGATGAAGTCGCACTCCACCACGTGCTCGACGCCGTCCTTGCGATACGTGACCTTGGGCCGGTCGGTGCCGAAGTCGTGCACACGGACCTGCTCGGCCTCGTAGACCGACGCGTAGCCGGCCGCCTGGCGCGCGTCCATGAGATCGTGGGTGACCTCGGTCTGCCCGTAGACCATGACGCTCTTGCCGCCCGACAACGTCTTCAGGTCGATGCGGTGGCGCTGGCCGTCGAAGCACAGCTCGATGCCGTCGTGCACCAGGCCCTGCTCGTGCATGCGGCGGCCGGCGCCGATCTCGTCCAGCAGGTCGACCGTGCCCTGCTCCAGGACGCCCGCGCGGATGCGGCCCAGTACGTATTCCTTGCTGCGCTGCTCGATGATGAGCGTCTCGATGCCCGCCCGGGAAAGGATCTGCCCGAGGAAGAGCCCGGCCGGACCGGACCCGATGATTGCGACTTGGACCCTCATGGCGTGTCTCCTGCATGTGTTCTGACTTCCAGGCATCTTAAGAGCCGGGTCGGCGGCGCGCGATAGATTATGGAGACATCTTCATGGATAATCCGAACATCTTGCGTGCCAGGAACCATGGCCATGAAAAGCATCGTCCCCACCTATGCCCTGTATGGGGAACACGGCAAGAACCTCGTCCCGGAAAGCCTTCACTGCGAATCCATCCCGCAACGCAGCCGCCTTTACGACTGGGAGATCAAGCTGCACCGCCATGACCTGTTCGTGCAAATTCTGTACATACGGTCAGGTACCGCCGACATCCAGTTCGACGATCGCCGCTTCACCGTCCACGGCCCGTGCGCCCTGTTCGTTCCCGCCCTGCACGCGCATGGCTTCCGCTTTTCCGAGGACATAGACGGCGCGGTCATCACCATCGTCACGCAGCAGATGGAAAGCCTGCTGGCTCGCCACGCGGAGCTCCTTCCTCATTTCCAGGCACCACGCCACGTCCCGTTCGAGCCCGGGGAAGCGGCCTACGCGCCCTTCGCCCAATCGATCGAGCTGCTGCTGGCCGAATACGACGAAGCCCACGCCTGGAGACTGGCCCTGCTCGAATCGCTGCTGGGCACCGTGCTGGTCCTGCTGGCGCGCAAGGCCGCCACGCTGGCCGGCCCCCGGCCGGGCCGGCGCAGCTCGCGCGGCGTCATGCACCTGCACCGCTTCAAGACCCTGCTGAACCGGAGCTTCCGCGAGCAGCGCGACATCGCCTATTACGCCGAGCGCCTGGGCATCACCCCCACGCAGTTGAACCGGATCTGCCGCGACGAGCTCGGCCTGTCGGCCCTGGGCGTCATCAACGACCGCCTGCTGACCGAGGCGCGCCGCGACCTCGCCTATTCGTCGCTGAGCGTGAAGGAAATCGCCCTCACGCTGGGCTTTTCCGACCCTGGCTATTTCTCGCGCTTCTTCACCAAGCACACAGGCGCATCGCCCAGCGACTTCCGCACCATGGTGCGCGACCAGCTCGACCGCAACCGTGCCGCGCCTCCCCCGGGGGCTTGACCGTCTTCGGCTTTCGCCATTACTTTCAGGAACTTGTAAGCTTGCCGCCCGCGCCGCCGGGCGTGCCGCTTGCTGCGCCGGACGATCACGCATCCCTGCCCTGCACCGAGGACCCTCCCGTCATGAGCAACGCGTTCCCCGCATCGACCCCGCATGCGTCCAACCCGGATGCCGCCGCCAGGCCCCCCACTCGCCCGCTCCTCGGTACGCTGGACATCATGGCGCTGGTCGTGGGCATCGTCATCGGGGCCGGCATCTTCAGCGCGCCGTCGCTGGTGGCGATGCACGCGGGCTCCCCGGCCGCGATGATGATGGCCTGGATCGTCGGCGGCATGATCTCCGTCGCCGGCGCGCTGTGCTACGCGGAACTGGCCAGCACCTACCCGCATGCCGGCGGCGACTACCACTATCTGCGGCGCGCCTTCGGTACCCGGCTGTCCTTCCTGTTCGCGTGGGCCCGCCTGACCGTCATCCCCACCGGCTCGATCGCCCTGCTCGGCTACATCTTCGGCGACTATGCCACGCAGATCGCCAATCTCGGACCGGCTTCGCCCGCCATCTACGCCGCCGCGATCATCGTCGTGCTGACGCTGGTGAACGTGGCGGGACTGAGCACCGGCAAATGGACGCAGAACCTGCTGACGGCCCTGGAAGTCGGCGGCGTCGTGCTGATCATCGCCGTGGGCCTGCTGTTCGCGCCCGAGACAGCGCCGGCCGCGCCGGCTGCCCCCGCCTCGGGCGTCGCCAACTGGGGCCTGGTCCTGATCTTCGTGATGCTGACCTACGGCGGGTGGAACGAGGCCGCCTACATCTCGGCCGAGGCCTCGGGCCCTGGGCGGACCCTGCCGCGGGCGCTGTTCTGGAGCCTGGCGCTGATCACGCTGCTGTACCTGCTGGTCAACCTGGCCTACCTGAACGTGCTGGGCCAGGATGGCATGGGGGCCTCGTCGGCCGTCGCCGCCGACATGATGCGGCGGGCGCTGGGCGAACCGGGCGCGCAACTGATCGCGCTGCTGATCGCGATCTCGGCGCTGACCTCCGCCAACGCCACCATCCTGACCGCCGCGCGCACCACCTACGCCTTCGGCCAGGACACCCCGGCCTTCTCGATGCTGGCCAAATGGCATCCGCAGTGGAACACACCGGTCAACGCCTTGTGGGTCCAGGCGGCCATCTCGCTGGCGCTGGTCGCGCTGGGGGCCTTCACCCGCAGCGGCTTCGCCACCATGGTCGAATACACCGCGCCGGTGTTCTGGCTGTTCTTCGTGCTGAGCGGCGTGGCGCTGCTCGTGCTGCGGCGCAAGGACCCCGGCGCCCATCGCCCCTTCCGCGTGCCGCTCTATCCGCTGACGCCGCTGCTGTTCATCGCCACCAGCGGCTACCTGTTCTATGCCAGCCTGCGCCATACCGGCGTCGGCGCCCTGGTGGGCGTGGCCGTGCTGGGCGTGGGCGCCCTGCTGATGCTGGCCCAGCCCCGCGGCCGCACGCCGTCCGCATCCTGACCCGCCACTTCTCCGGGAGCCTTCCAGCCATGAAACGCCGCCAGTTCTGCCTGACCACCCTGGCCGCCGCCGCGGCCGCCCCCGCCTGGGCCCAGTCCTTCGGCACCGCCAAGCCCCTGCCCCGCACACCCGACGTGATCTTCGTGCCCACGCCCCAGACGGTGGTGGACGCCATGCTGCAGGTAGCCAAGGTCGGCCCCGACGACATCCTGTACGACCTGGGATCGGGCGACGGCCGCATCCCGATCACCGCGGCCAAGCGCTTCGGCACGCGCGGCGTGGGCATAGACCTGGACCCCCAGCGCATCAGCGAGGCCAACGCCAACGCGCGCAGCCAGCAGGTGACCGACAAGGTCCGATTCATCCAGGGCGACCTGTTCGAACAAGACCTGAGCCCGGCCACCGTCATCACGCTCTACCTGCTGCCCAATCTCAACCTCAAGCTGCGACCCACCCTGCTCGCGCTCAAGCCCGGCACGCGCATCGTCTCGCACGCGTTCGACATGGGTGACTGGGAACCGGAGCAGACCCTGACGGTAGACAGCAAGCGGATCTACTTCTGGACCGTGCCGGCTCGCTAGGCTGAATGGACATTCATGGCATCCATGATGGCTAAGGGCCAACCGCGCCAACTCCGGGAAGTCCCGGCAAAGCCGGGACCGGCTACGCTGCGCCTGCGCGCCCGCCCGGCCCCGGCGCCCCGGACAAGACCGGATAAAGAAAATGAATGTCGAGTCAGCCTAGGTTGGCGGCGGGTCAGAACCTCTCTACCCGCTCCAGGATCTCCTGGCCATAGGCCTCGAGCTTGCGCGCCCCCACCCCGCTGATCGCCCCCAGTTCGGTCAGCGACGCAGGCCGCGCCAGGGCGATTTCCCGCAGCGTCGCATCATGGAAGATGACGTAGGCCGGCACGCCATGGCTGCGCGCCACTTCGCCCCGCCAGGTGCGCAGCGCGGTGAACAGCGCCTCGGCCTCTGGCGGCAGGGTAACGGCGGAACGGGCCCGCGAGCTTTCGCGCGCACGGGCCGGCTTGGCGGGCTCGCGCCGCAGCATCAGCGTGCGCTCGCCCTTGAGCACGCTGCGGCTACCCTCGGTCAGGGCCAGCGTGCCGAAGGCCTCGTGGTCCACCGTCAGCAGGCTTTGCGCGATCAACTGGCGCAGCACGTTGCGCCAGTCCTTCTCGCTCAGGTCCGCGCCTATGCCGAACACGCTGAGTTCGTCGTGCCGGTGCTGCTCGACCTTTTCGTTGCGCTTGCCGCGCAGGATGTCGATCACGTGCCCGGCGCCGAAACGCTGGCCGCGTTCTTTCCATAGCCGGTAGACCGCCGACAGGATCTTCTGCGCCGCCTCGGTGCCGTCCCAGGCCTGGGGCGGTTCCAGGCAGGTATCGCAATTGCCGCAGGCCTGCGAGGCCTGGCCGAAATACTGCAACAGCCGCACGCGCCGGCATTCGACGGTCTCGCACAGCCCCAGCATCGCTTCCAGCATGGACGCCGAGCGGCGCTTGTAGGCCTCGTCGCCGGTCGACTCGTCGATCATGCGGCGCTGCTGCACCACGTCCTGCAAGCCATAGGCCATCCAGGCCGTGGCCGGCAAGCCGTCGCGTCCGGCCCGCCCGGTTTCCTGGTAGTAGCCTTCCACCGACTTGGGCAGGTCCAGGTGGGCGACGAAACGCACGTCGGGCTTGTCGATGCCCATGCCGAAGGCAATGGTGGCCACCATGACCACGCCGTCCTCGCGCAGGAAGCGCGCCTGGTTGGCCGCCCGCGTGGCGGCGTCCAGGCCGGCGTGGTAGGGCATGGCATCGATGCCCTGGGCCCGCAGCGCCTCGGCGGTTTCCTCGACCTTGGCGCGCGACAGGCAATAGACGATGCCGGAATCGCCCGCGTGCTCCTGCTTCAGGAAATCGAGCAACTGGCGGCGCGGATCGTTCTTTTCGACGATGCGGTAGCGGATGTTGGGACGGTCGAAACTGGAGACGAAATGCTGCGCGTCCTCGAGCCCCAGCCGCTGGGCGATCTCGACCCGCGTCGCCTGGGTGGCGGTGGCCGTGAGGGCGATGCGGGGCACGTCGGGCCAGCGCTCGTGCAGCGCGGACAGGCCCAGGTATTCGGGCCTGAAGTCATGCCCCCATTGCGACACGCAGTGCGCTTCGTCGATCGCGAACAGGGCGATGCGGCCGCGCTCGAGCAGGGCCAGGCAGCGATCGGTCAACAGGCGCTCGGGCGCCACGTACAGCAGGTCGAGCTCGCCGGCCACGAACGCGCGCTCGACCTCGCGCACACGCGCGAAGTCCTGGGTGGAGTTCAGGAAGGCCGCCCGCACGCCCAGTTCGGTCAAGGCATCGACCTGGTCCTGCATCAGCGCGATCAGGGGCGAGACGACCACGCCGGTTCCGCTGCGCACCAGTGCCGGTACCTGATAGCACAGGGACTTGCCCGCGCCGGTCGGCATCAGCACCAGCGCATCGCCGCCGCCGATCACGTGGTCGACGATCTCCTGCTGTGGTCCGCGGAACTGGTCGTAGCCGAAAACCCGGTTCAGGACCTCCAGCGCGCTGCCGTCAGCCATGCGCCGCGGCCTTGTCGTGCAACAGGTCCAGTCCCTGGCGCAGGTCGGCGATCAGGTCGGTCGGATCCTCCAGGCCGATGTGCAGCCGCACGGCGGGCCCCTCGGGCTGCCACCTGGTGGCCGTGCGATAGGCCGCGGCATGCACGACCGTGATCAGGCTTTCGAAGCCGCCCCAGCTCGAACCGATGCCGAACAGTTTCAGGCCGTCGACGAAACGCGCCAGCGCGGCGTCGCCGACCGGCTTGAGCACCACCGAGAACAGGCCCGAGGCGCCCCGGTAGTCGCGCTTCCAGAGCGCATGGCCGGGATCGCTTTCCAGCGCCGGATACAGCACCCGGGACACTTCCGGCTGGGCCTCGAGCCAGCGTGCCACCTGCAGCGCGTTGCGCTCGTGCTGGCGCAGGCGCACGCCCAGCGTGCGCAGGCCGCGCAGGGCCTGGTAGCAATCGTCGGGACTGACGCTGTAGGCATAGTCGTACACCGTCTGGCGCACCGGCTTCCAATAGCGCTCGTTGGTGGCGACCACGCCTATCATCAGGTCGGAATGGCCGCCTATGTACTTGGTGCCCGCATGGATGGAGATGTCCACGCCCAGTTCGAACGGCGAGGCGAAATACGGCGTGACCCAGGTATTGTCGGCCAGCACCGGGATGTCGCGCGCATGGGCCGCCGCCGCGATGGCGGGGATGTCCTGCATTTCGAAGGTGAGCGAACCCGGGGACTCGCAGAACACCGCGCCGGTGTTGTCGCGCAACAAACCGGCGATGCCGGCGCCGATGAGCGGATCGTAGTATTCGACATCGACCCCCAGGGGAACGAGCCTGCGGTCGCAGAAGCCGCGTGCCGGCGAATACGCCGAATCGGCCACCAGCAGGTGCTGGCCCGGCTTGAGCACCGCCAGCAGGGCCACGACGATGGCCGACAGGCCGTTGGGCGTGGCCACCGCCTGGTGCGCGCCCTCGAGCCTGGCCACGGCCTCTTCGAAGGCGAAGGTCGTGGGCGTGCCGTGGCGGCCGTAGCTGACCGGCTTCTTCGTCAGGTCGCGCGGCGCCTCGTACGACTCGATCGTGGGATGGATGACGGTGGAAGTGCGGAAGACGGGCGTGTTGACCATGCCGGCATAGGCTTCGGGAGCGCGTCCGGCATGCGCCAACAGCGTATCGGGCTTGGGCATGGACATCTCTGGCAGGTTCGGGCGGGTCGCCGATCACAGGGGATTTTAGCGAAGTCGGCTGGATATCGAAGCCGAAGCGGCGCCAAGCCGGACAAGAAGGCCTCACTGGGCCGCCCGTGCGTCCCCCTGGGCCAGGCTCGCGGCGATCCGGTCGACGATTTCCTCGGGCGTGCGCTCGGCATCGACCACGATGCCCCGTCGGGGCACCTCCAGCGCCTGGAACTGGCTGCGCGCCAGGGCGGGATCGAAGAAATGCCCCCGGCGGCGAGCCAGCCGCCGCATGACCGTCTCGTAGGAAACGTTCAGGTGGACGAACACGACGTCCTCGCCGGGCCGGGCCAGCGCGTCGCGATAGCGCTGCCGCAGGGCGGAACAACTGAACACGTGGGTGCGGCCGCCGGCCAGGACGGTCTCGATGGCGGCGCGCATGGCTCGCAGCCATGGTTCCCGATCGGCGTCGCCCAGCGCCACCCCGCGCGACATCTTCTCGATGTTGGCCTCGGGATGGAACTCGTCCGCGTCCGAATAGCCGCAGCGCAGGCGGGCGGCCAGCAGCTTGCCTATGGTCGTCTTGCCGCTGCCCGATACTCCCATGATGATCACCACCATGACCGTCTCCCGTGGCGGCCGTCCGCAATATCGGCCGGAAAACCCCTCTTCTCGCAAGAAACGTACCTCATTGCGCAAAAAAAACCGGCGCATCGCTGCGCCGGTTTTCCGGTCCGCCGTGATCAGCTCTTGGACGGAGCATCCTGACGGCGATGCTCGCGCATGCGGTCGCCCCGTTCCAGGCGCTGCTTGACCGCGTCGGTCACGACCTGCTTTTGCTTGCCGTCCAGCGAATCATAGGCGGCCAGCCAGGCGTCCCGGGCGGCATCCAGCTTGGGCTTGACGGCCGCGCGTTCGGCGTCGTGCCGGGCACTCAGCGCCCGCAGGTCCAGGGGACCGGCGGCGACCTGCGTGCGCAGGGCCTTGATGCCTTCCTCGCGCTGCGCCCGCATGGCCTGGCCGGCCTCGCGACTGGCGCTCTGCGCCGCATCCCACAGCTTCTGCTGCGAATCGGTCAGGTTCAGCCTGGACTTCAGGTGTCCCAGCATGGCCAGCGGCGACTGCTCCATGCCGCCCCGGAAGAAGTGATGTCCCTTGGCTCCATGGTGGCCCATGGGGCCCCGATGGCGTTCCGGCGCGGGCTTCTGTTCGGCCTGCGTGGTATTGTCGCCCGCGGCCTGGGCATGGGCGGCCTGCAGCACGCCTGCGCCCCCGGTAGCCAGGGCCAGCGACAGCGCGATCGTACGAAGGGCGTTCTTGGTCATTGCATTACTCCTTGTCGACACCGCATCGGACTGCGGCGGTGAGGGCATTCTTGTTCCAGACCCGTTTCGGACCGGTTGCGGGGCGGGGCCCATCTGTTTCAACCGATTTCAGGCAGCTTGCGGGTCCTGCCCCGCCACGCGAACATTCCCCCATGGAAAAATCCGCCATCAAACTGCTCGTGGTCGATGACGACCCGGCTCTGCGCCAGCTCCTGGCCGACTACCTGAACAAGCAGGGCTACGACACACTGCTGGCGCCGGACGCCACCGACCTGGAAGCGCGCATCACCCGCTACGCGCCCGCCCTGCTGGTGCTCGACCGCATGCTGCCGGGCGGCGACGGCGCGGAAGCCTGCCGCCGCCTGCGCGAACGCGGCGAGGACCTGCCCGTGATCCTGCTGACCGCGCGCGACGAGACGGTGGACCGCATCATCGGCCTGGAATCCGGCGCCGACGACTACCTGGGCAAGCCCTTCGATCCGCGCGAGCTGCTCGCCCGCATCGAGGCGGTGCTGCGGCGCAAGAGCGGCCCCTCGGCGCTGGTCAAGGACGCCCCGGTCTCGTTCGGCCCCTTCATCTTCGACGCCAAGGCCCGCACCCTGCATCGCGGAGCCGAGCAGGTACGCCTGACCGGCGGCGAATTCAACTTGCTGGAGGCCCTGCTGCGCAACGCGGGCAAGCCGCTTTCGCGCGAGAGGCTGCTGGCCCTGGCGCGCGACGACGAGGCCGGCGAGCGCAACGACCGCGCCATCGACATCGCCATCCTGCGCCTGCGCCGCGCCATCGAGGACGACCCCAAGCAGCCGAAATGGATCCAGACCGTCTGGGGCATCGGCTATCGGTTCTCTCCCCTGGCCCCGAACGACGATCCGGCGCCGGCCTCGCCGTCCCTGCCATGAACGCACCCGCGCGCCGAGGCTGGGCGGGCCGCCTGGTGCCGCGCTCGCTGCGCGCGCGCCTCGTCCTGCTGATCCTGGGCGCGGTGCTGGTCGCGCAGGCCACGACCTTCCTGGCCATCGAGCACTACCGCCGCAACGTCCTCGAGAACGTCACCCCGGACCTCATGGCGACCACGATACGCACCCTGCGCGCGTCCATCGCGCAGATCGACGAGAGCGAGCGCGCCGCCTTCGTCGCGGCGGCCTCCCAGGGCGAGTGGCGGCTGGTCTCCCGCCCCATCCCGCCCCGGCCCCGGCCGGGCGAGCCCCCACGGCGGGAAGGCCGCCCGGCCCACCCCCGGTTCGAACCGCTGCCTGGGGGCCGCATGCCGCCCGACTACCGGTCCGGCGAATTCCGCTTCGGCCCCGAGCGCCGCGGCCCGCGCGAGGCCCCGCGCTGGGCCGACGACGACCCCCGCCACGCCATGCGGGGCCTGATCCAGCGCCTGAACGCCCAGTTGGCGGACGGCTCGCGGGTAGCGCTGTCCCGCGGCCCCGAACCCGCCCTGTTCATCTCCCTCACGCCCGGCCTGGGCAATGACGACGAACCGCTCATGCGGTCCTGGCTGGTCATCTCGCTCGAACGCATCAGCCCGCCCGTCAAGACGCCCCTGATCGTCATGTGGCTGGGCGGGGTGGGCGCGATCCTGCTGCTGGCCGCCTGGTTCTCCTGGCACATCACGCGCCCCATCACCTCGCTCGCCCATGCCGCCGATCGCCTCGCGGCCGGCAAGCCGGAGCGGGTGGAACCGGCCGGCCCGCACGAGACCCAGGTCCTGGGCGAACGCTTCAACGCCATGCTCGATGCGCTGAACGAGTCCGACAAGGTGCGCCGCACGCTGCTGGCCGGCCTGCCGCACGACCTCAAGGGCCCGCTGTCCAGGATGCGCCTGCGCACCGAGATGGTCGACGATCCGGCGCTCAAGGACGGCCTGCGGCAGGACGCCGAGGACATGCAGCACATCGTCGACCAGTTCATCGGCTTCGTGCGCGGCACCGACCGCGCCACCTACCATTTCACCCCCATCGACCTGGGCGACTGGCTGCGGGAACGGATCCACGCCTGGCAAGGCACCGGCAGCCAGATCGACTATCCGTCCCCCCCCACCGGCGAGATCGTGGTCAACGCCGACGCCGTCGCGCTGGCGCGGCTGGTCGACAACCTGATCCAGAACGCCATGCAGCACGGCGCCCCGCCCCTGGAGATCACCCTGGAAGCCCGCTCCGGCGAGGCCCGCCTGGGCGTGCGCGACCATGGCCCGGGCATCAGCCCCGACCGCTACGAAGACGCCCTGCGCCCCTTCTCCCGCCTGGACCCCGCCCGCAGCCGCACCGGCAACGTCGGCCTGGGCCTCGCCCTGGTCGACGCCATCGCCCGCGCCCACGGTGGCCGGATCGTCCTGGAAACCCCGGCAGGCGGCGGCCTGCGGGTCATCGCGGCTATCCCCCTCCCCCCCTGACCCCACCCCGCCAGCCGGACCTCCCCCCAGGCACAGCGGACCCGCTCCGCCGGTCCGCCAGTGCCGCCCCAAGGCGGGTCCCGGCCCCCTTGGGGAGCTGCCGCGCAGCGGCCGGGCTCACCATGTCGGGCGCACGCGGCGCGTAGGGGGACCAGCGTTATGGCAAAATCGAAGCAAGGACCAGTTCGTCCACCCCTATTTCCAATGACCACACCGAACAAACCCGCTCCCGCTCCAGCCACCAATTTCCTGCGCAATATCGTCGAGGCCGACCTGGCCGCCGGGCGCTATGCCGAGAAACACTGGGCCGGCCACCCCGGCCCGGCGTCGGACCTGGCCGGCGCTCCGCTGGATCCGGCCCGCATCCGCACGCGCTTTCCGCCCGAGCCGAACGGCTACCTGCACATCGGCCATGCCAAGAGCATCGCCCTGAACTTCGGCCTCGCCCGCGACTATGGCGGCGTCTGCCACCTGCGGCTGGACGACACCAACCCCGAGAAGGAAGAACAGCGCTACGTCGACGCCATCGTCGATGCCGTGCGCTGGCTGGGCTACGACTGGACGGCGTTCGGCACCGAGCACTACTACCACGCCAGCGACTACTTCGACTTCATGTACGAGGCGGCCGAGGCGCTGATCATGGCCGGCCACGCCTACGTGGACGAACAAAGCCCCGAGGAAATCCGCGCCATGCGCGGCACGCTGACCGAAGCCGGCACCGATTCGCCGTGGCGCAGCCGCCCGCCCGAGGAGTCCGTCGCCCGCCTGCGCGAGATGCGCGACGGCAAGCATCCCGACGGCTCGATGGCCCTGCGGGCGAAGATCGACATGGCTTCGCCCAACATGAACCTGCGCGACCCGGTGCTGTACCGGATCCGCCATGCCACGCACCATCGCACGGGCGACAAGTGGTGCATCTACCCGATGTACACCTACGCCCATCCCATCGAGGATGCGCTGGAAGGCATCACCCACAGCATCTGCACGCTGGAATTCGAAGACCAGCGGCCGTTCTACGACTGGCTGCTGAACAACCTGCGCGAGCTGGGCCTGCTGGAGGCGCCCCTGCCCCACCAGCACGAGTTCGCGCGGCTGAACCTGACCTACATCATCACCAGCAAGCGCAAGCTGCTGCAACTGGTCAACGACGGCCACGTCAGCGGCTGGGACGACCCGCGCATGCCCACCATCCTGGGCCTGCGCCGGCGCGGCTATACCCCCGAGGCCATCCAGCTGCTGTGCGAGCGCACCGGCGCCTCGAAGTCGGACTCCTGGATCGACTATTCGCTGCTGGAGCAGGCGCTGCGCGACGACCTGGACCCCAAGGCGCCGCGTACCGTGGCGGTGCTGCGCCCGCTCAAGCTGGTCATCACCAACTATCCGGAAGGCCAAACCGAGGAATGCTCGGCCCCCCGCCATCCCCACCATCCGGAAATGGGCAAGCGGACCTTCCCGTTCGGGCGCGAACTCTGGATCGAGCAGGAGGACTTCGAGGAAACCCCGCCCAAGGGCTTCTTCCGCCTGTTCCCCGGCAACATGGTGCGGCTCAAGTACGGCTACGTGGTCAAGTGCACCGGCTTCGTCAAGGACGAGGCCGGCAAGGTGGTCGAGGTCCAGGCCGAATACCTGCCCGACACCAAGAGCGGCACGCCCGGCGCGGACAGCGTCAAGGTCAAGGGCAACATCACCTGGCTGCACGCCCCCACGGCCGTGCCCGCCGAGATCCGCCTGTACGACCGCCTGTTCACCGAACCCAATCCCAGCGCCGGCGGCAAGGATTTCATCGAGTACCTGAACCCCAACTCGGTCGAGACCATCCAGGGCTACCTGGAACCCGGCACCGACGGCACGCCGGGCACTTCCTACCAGTTCGAACGCTTCGGCTACTTCGTCGCCGACCGCGAAGACTCGTCCACCCTGGCCCCGGTCTTCAACCGCACCACCACGCTCCGCGACACCTGGAAGTAGTCGTCCCCCCCTACGCGCTGACGCGCGCAAGGAAAGCCCCCCCCCTACGCCCTCCGGGCGCCCCCTCAAGGGGGCGATGCGGGTGGACCGGCAAAGCCGGATCCACCGCATCCTGCGGTCTAGAGTTTTTATCTTGGATTGGGGTACCTGTGCTTCGCTGGCTGCCAGCGGTAGCAGCGGTGCATCAAACCAAGAAAGCCGCACTAGACCCAGGAAACCGCGGATCTGGCTCCGCCAGTCCGCTGGTTTCGCCCCCTGGGGGGCGCCC